>DATFIF010000102.1:0-10176 GCA_035270405.1 Paludibacteraceae bacterium
CGATTATGTTTGCCAAGGTGTGACCCAAGGCGTGGCGGAATTAAATGCGTCAAGAAAAACAAAAATTCCCGTTATTTTCAGTGTGTTAACCACCAATACGATGCAACAAGCACTCGACCGTGCTGGTGGCGTTTTGGGAAACAAAGGCGTGGAAGGCGCCATTACGGCACTTAAAATGGCGAATCTTTTTTAAATTGTATTGTATTTATCATTCGAAATCCCCACTTAATTCCATATTAAGTGGGGATTTTTTAGTGAAAAGGTGGTGGTAAATTTTGTATGTTTAAACAAAAAGTCCTAACTGATTTGTATCAATTAGGACTTTTTCGTACCCAGAGCCGGGATCGAACCGGCATGGAAGTGAATCCACTGGTGTTTGAGACCAGCGCGTCTACCAATTCCGCCATCTGGGCATTTTAGCAAGTGCAAAGATACGTTATTTTTTATTTTCTGCAAACTATTTGACTGCTTTTTCTGAAATATATTTGTGTGTAGTTTTTCTAAAATCAACTTGTAGCGATTGTAACACTTTTTTTGTACTTTTGTCAGAACATTCTAAGCGTTGTAAAATAGAGCGTGCGGTTTAATACATAACGAATGACACGGATTTTTTTAGTTGGTTTTATGGGCAGTGGCAAAACAGCTACAGGCAAGCGTTTGGCTGACCAAATTGGTTGGCAGTTTGTCGATTTGGATAAATTCATCGAAAGTCGGTTTTGTAAAACTATTCCACAGCTATTTACAGCTGTCGGTGAAACAGAATTTCGTAGTATCGAGCGTCAGGCTCTTCTGGAAGTGGCTGATTATGAGCAAGTCGTTATTTCTACGGGTGGTGGAGCAGCCTGTTTTTTCAATAATATGGATGAGATGAATGCACGGGGTGCGACGGTTTATTTGCAGGCGTCGCCCGAAGATTTGACGGCGCGCTTGCAATGTGCGAAAGTAGAACGTCCATTGTTGAAAGGAAAAACCGCTGAGGAGTTGGCTCTCTACGTGCGCGAATTATTGGCACAACGCGAAGTGGGTTATAAAAAAGCTCACATTACGATTGAAACATCACCAGATAAAAATTTCGCTCATATTAGTTCGCTCATAGAGGCGTTAGAACATTTAAACGGCCGCTCATTTTTTATCTAAAACTAATTGTTAATCAACTAATTATAGAAAAAACTTATATAATAGATTATGGAAATTTACGAAAGTCCCGTACAAAAGTTGACCTGTTCACAAACATCGGCTTATACCAAACTCTCTGATTTAACCAATTTGGAAGCAGTAAAAGACCGTATTCCACAAGATAAACTAAAAGATATGACCTGTGATGTGGATTCGTGTTCGTTCACGGTTGATCCACTTGGGAACATTACCTTACGTATCGTGGAGCGTCAGCCTGACCATTCCATTAAATTTGGTGCTGACAATTCGCCCATTGCGTTTAATTTGTGGGTTGATATGGATTCAATTGATGAAAATAATGCCGAATTGAAGGTGAAATTAGAGGCGGATATTCCTTTTATGATAAAAGCGATGATTGGTAGCAAGGTTGATGGGTTTGTAAAACAATTCGCTGAAATGATTGCGATGGTTTTGAATTCTTCCACTCAAGCATAATCGACAACTGGCAACAAAAAAAGCAGCTCATACATGATGAACTGCTTTTTTTATATAACTCTATTTTTTAGCGTAAACGATCGGCGGCGCGTACTTTGGCTTCGTCTTTGCCAATACCACGAATTGCTAGCCAACTTAAAATTAAATTCACGAGTGGAAATACAATTGCTATCTGTAAATTAAAATCTTCTGGATGATATTTAGCCGTAATACTCCAAACAGCCACTCCCAATACGGCGTAATAGCCGATTAAAAGTAAACTATTCAGAATAGTCAAGCGAATTTGCAACATACGTTTACGGTAAAGAAAAATAGTTGTAAACGCTATTAGTGGAATTATGGCTGACAAAATAGTCAAGCCCCACAAGTTTTCGAGAATGATAGTTGGACTTCCTGGAGCTATTTCCATAAACCCAAGAGCGTTCAATGTTCCAAAATTCATACCGTTTGAAAATTCTATAATTGGCATAAAATAACCAAAAATACCTAACAGTGAAATAATGAGTAGATAAATAGTTTGAATTCGTTGTATCATATAAAAAGAGATTTGAAGTAACGCTTATTTTAAGAGAAATTTAAAAAAGTTTTTTTTCTTTGGTGCGATAGGCACTCCTGAACTTGCTTGTTCCAACGTCTCACCAAATTTAATCATGCGGTAAATAAGCCCCCAGTCGGGAAGTCCTCCGAGATTGCGGTCGTCGATAAACAAATCGGCAGTAAGTTTTCGTGAGCGAAAATCTTGATAGTGCTCTTCTGGGTAATTTTTGTTGACAGCATAAAATTCCAGACCATTTTTCAAACAATAAGTGACCGCTTCTTCTAATAAATCGTCTTCGCGTACGCTCCACAGTATGAGTCGGTGATGACATTCATCTTGTAAACGTTTGAGCACATCAATGGCGAATGGAATTGGCTTACCAATTTTAGGATAAGCGTGTTCCACAATAGTTCCGTCGAAATCTACAGCTATAATCATAGTTCCTTTGCTTTAATGGTTAGGTTTGAGTCGATTCGTCTTCGGTTGAATCCTCTTTTTCATCGTTTTTAGGTTCCTCGATAGTTGCTAATTCGTTTTCTATTTTTAGTCGCGTTGGCTTACAAAAATAGAGCGAAATAGCTGAAATGCCAGCGACCCAAAGTAAAGATGGCTGTTGTAGTGTGTAGTAAAAAAAGAGTGCAAAAAGTAATCCAATAGTTACCACTGCGATACGAATTTGCGCGTATTTTTTATAGCGAGCTAATTTTTTAGTTTTATCTGTCACCAACGTGAGTTTTTTGACATATACGCTAAAAAATTTCAATGCCGCTGGAATACTGATGATAACGTATAAAATAATGATGGTATAAATAATGACACTCGTTGGCGACTCTTTAGGCATCATAAACCACTCTTCAACCACACAATAGTAACCCAAAAGTGCGACTAGAATTGCTTTAACAAAAGCGCCATAATACCATAAATTGAGTGTTTTTACTAAATTTTTCATCGTCTTTTATTTAAGTGGTTGTGTCGTAAGTTGAAAATGTAATACGATTACGAATGGATCGTCCAAGTGTCACTTCGTCGGCAAATTCGAGTTCGTCACCAATAGCAACTCCGCGTGCAATAGTGGTTATTTTTAAATCAAAATCGGCCAGTTTTCGAAATAGGTAGAATGCCGTTGTGTCACCTTCCATATTGGGACTGAGTGCAAAAATAACTTCGGAAATTCCTCCATGCTTCACCCGTTCAATGAGCGAACTAATTTCCAAGTCGGTTGGTCCTACACCGTTCATGGGCGATATAATTCCACCTAATACGTGATATAAACCGTTGAATTGTTCTGTGTTTTCAATCGCCATCACATCTTGAATATTTTCTACAACGCAAACAATCGCTTGATGACGATTTTGATTATGACAGATTTCGCAGATATCCGTATCTGAAATATTGTGACAAATGGTGCAATGTTTAATCTCTCTTTTTAACTGTACAATGGCATTTGCCAACTCTTCCACGTCGTTATCTTCTTGTTTGAGTAGATGCAGTGCCAGTCGGAGCGCACTTTTGCGTCCAATGGTTGGGAGTTTGCTAAGCTCATTCACTGCTTGCTCCAACAGGATGGAAGGGTAGTTCTTTTGCACAATAAACAAAATTATCAATTACAACTGCAAAGATATAAAAAAACCGCATACCTTGTGGCATGCGGTTTTTTATTAACTAGAAATTACCACCGTTTTTCTACTGTTTCCCAATCGAGAATAGTCCATAAAGCAGCAAGATAGTCAGCTCTACGATTTTGATAATCAAGATAATAAGCATGCTCCCACACGTCGAATGTCAACAGTGGCGTCAACCCTTTGGTTAAAGGATTTCCAGCGTTATTTTCTTTTACAATTTCGAGATTTCCTTTGTCATCTTTTACAAGCCACACCCAACCAGAGCCAAATAACGTGGCGCCAGCAGTGTTAAACTCGGTTTTGAAAGCATCGAACGAACCCCATTTTTTTTCAATAGCAGTACGAACGGCACCTTTCGATTCGCAACCTTTAGCTTTAAATTGTTCAAAGAAGAAGGTGTGATTCCAAACTTGGGCGGCGTTATTGAATATGCCACCATCTGAATTACGAATAATATCTTCCAATTCCATGGTTTCGAAACGTGTTCCTTTAATCAAATTATTGAGGTTGTTTACATACGCCAAATGGTGTTTGCCATGATGGAAATTTAATGTTTCTTGGCTCATCGTTGGAGCCAAAGCTTCTGCCGTGTAAGGCAAATTCGGTAATGTGAATAACATAATTAGCGAAGTTTGAATGGTTAATAAATAAGAAAATAGTAAACTCATAATAGTTCGTTTTGATGTAGTACAAATATAATTGTATTTTCGGAATAAATAGCGTACTTTTGTGGAAATAAAGTAAAAACTTCTATTATGAAAAGTTATAAATTGATTATCAGCTTGTTAGCATTAACATTCTTTTTGGGTAGTTGCAAAGTAAAAGAGGCTGCAGGGCCTTATCGCCCAGCTGAAGATACGAAAAAAGTAGAACAAACAGCGACTATAAAGCAAAATACCGAGTCTCAAAAAGTTTCAGAGCCGGAGAATTCTGGACCTGATAAAGTGCGTTCTGAGTCTTTCAAATTAGTTGAAGGCGAAGATGCTACGGCTTTAAAAACGTATAGTGTGGTTATTGGTAGTTTCAAGAATCGTGCAAACGCACAAGGTCTTCAATCTTTGATGAAAGCCAATTATGCGCCTATGATTGTAGTGAACGAACAAGGAATGTTTCGTGTACTCCTCGTGTCGTATGACGATTATCTTTCGGCGAAACAGAAAATCGTAGAGATTAAATCTCAGTTTGATGATGCTTGGGTATTAGTTCCGAAACAATAACCGACTTTATGTTGAACGTGTGGAAGCAATGAAATTGACCGTTTTAGGTTCGGGGTCGGCTATGCCAACTGTAGAACGCTACCATTCAGCCCAATTACTCGAAATGCGCAATAAGCAATTTTTAATTGATTGTGGTGAAGGTACGCAAAATAGGTTGATTGAAAATGGAATTCGTACTACGCGGTTAAATCATATTTTCATCTCTCATTTGCATGGCGATCATTGCTTTGGTTTGGTTGGACTGCTTTCAACTTTAGGCATGCTTGGTCGCACCGCTGATATTGAAATTCATGCGCATCCTGATTTAGAAGGATTGTTGCGCCCACACATTGATTTTTTTTGTAGAGAATCTCTTTTTCAAGTCAAATTTCATCCATTTAGCCCTTTTCAGAGTGATGTGATTTACGAAGATCGCACAGTGACCGTTACTACCATTCCACTGAAACACCGCGCTCCTTCAGCAGGTTTTTTGTTTGAAGAAAAACCTTTGGAACGTCATTTGATTAAGCAATTAGTGGATGCTTATGAGATTCCAATTCGATTTTTGAAAGATATAAAGAACGGTGAAGATTATATAACACCTGATGGCGAAGTGGTGTTGAATGAGCGTTTGACAACGCCACCAACTACGCCTCGAAGATTTGCTTATTGTTCGGATACTGCCTATTCAGAAAAAATAGTTCCGCTGATTCAAGGTGTTGATTGTTTGTATCACGAGACGACTTTTTTGACTGAAGATGCTCTTCGTGCCAAACAAACGTTACATAGCACCGCCGCACAAGCTGCTACAATAGCTAAAATGGCGGATGTAGGGAAATTAATCATTGGTCACTATTCCGCGCGTTATCCAAGTATAGAGCCATTTGTGGAAGAAGCGCGTGCTATTTTTCCAAACACATGGGGTTCGAGTGATGGTGCTCGATTTGATATTTAGTTTTGGAGTCATTACACATAAAAAAAATAGGCCAACCTCACGGCTAGCCTATTCCACCAAAATGTTTAACCAAAACAATTTTTTCATTATTAAATGAAGTACTTAAAAATAAGCAAGTACTGTGCCAAACTCAAACAAAAGTGATAATTTAGTCGATTTTTAGTGATAATTCTTTAGTTGTACCCATATTAGAACGTTTAACCTGTTTTAGAATGCGATTTTTAGTTACCATCTTATCAATTTTTATAGGTGTTACGGTCTCTGCTCAGCGGATGTCGACAGCAGAAACGCTTTTTAATCAAGGAAATTATCAAGAAGCGTCACTTGTTTACGCCCAATTACTTGCGAAAACTCCGAAAGATGGCGCGTTGAATTTTAAATATGCTCGTTCAATGTATGAGCAAGGACGAATAGCTGATGCTACTACTTATTTTGAACAGGCTGCTATGTATGGTTTTGTGAAAGCCAATCGTTTTCTGGGTGATATTTATTTTGCTGATTACCGATTTCAAGAGTCGGCTGTTGCATACGAACATTGGTTGGCATCGGATAAAATCTCTCTCGACGAAAAATCCGAGGTGACAAAACTCGCCGCGAAATCGAAATTGGGAGCTACGATGTTGGAACGCGTGGAAGATATTGGACTCATTGATAGTGTTGTGACTGAAAAGAAGACGTTTATCAACCAACTCAAACTAGCTCGCGAAATGGGTTTTTTTGCTTTTTCAACGGATCTTTTGATGCTTAATCCAGATTCCTCTTTGGTGGCTTTTCAGTTGGGACGAAACGATAGACGTTATATGGCATTGAAGCAAGCCAGCAATCAGAGCGATTTGTATCAATCGTATAATTTGATGGATGAATGGAGCGAACCTGTGAAGTTGTCGTCTGCTTTGAATACGCCACAGAATGAAAATTTTCCATTTGTAGCTGCCGATGGAATTACCATTTATTTTGGTTCGGAAGGACATGAAGGGCTTGGTGGCTACGATATTTTCATGTCGCGTTTTCATTCTGAAACGCACGATTATTTGCCTCCACAAAATATGGGAATGCCTTTTAACTCGCCGTATAACGATTATATGATGGCTTTTGATGAATTGGCAGGCGTCGGTTGGTTTGTGTCTGATCGTTATCAACACGCTGACAGTGTGATTGTTTACCGATTTGTTCCAAATGTGGAGCGTGTTATTTTACGCAATAAACAACCGCAAGAATTGCGTGATGCGGCTCGTATGTATGGCACTCGTCGAGTTTTTATCGAACCACGCACGACGGAAATTCATGAAATAGCGAAAAAACAGTTAGAAACAACTATCTTTGTAGTCAATGACACGATTACCTATACTTCCGATGATCAATTTGTATGTGACGAAGCGCGTGAGCGATTTTACTCTTGGCGCGATTTAAAAATGCAAGGAAATCAAAAGTTATTTACCTTAGGTGCAAAGCGTGAGTTGTGGGATGTGACAGAACAAGAAGAGGAACGACTGTTGTTGACAAATGAGATATTGATGCTCGAAAAATCGTGTTTATTTATTGATCAGCAAATACGTCGTTATGAATCTGAAATACGCACATTGGAAAATTTAAAACTTTAATTTAAGACTCTAATTATGGATATTGCACTTGTACTTGTTTTCATGCTCTTGGGGATTATTTTCTTCTTACTTGAAATTTTCTTCTTGCCCGGCATCTCTATTGGCGGTATTGCTGGTGTGTTATTTGTAGGTGCTGCCGTTTGGTATGCCTTTGTGCAGATCGGACCCACTGCTGGATTGATTACTATTGTTGGAGGTCTTGTGGCAATGAGTTTTGCTATTTGGGCATTTCTGCGTTCTCGAGCTTTGGAAAAAATGTCTCTTCACGCTAAAGTTGATAGCACAGTAGATGCTTTAAAAGATATTCATCTTACTGTAGGAGATAGAGGTGTCACTGTTTCACGTTTAGCACCAATTGGGAAAGTGCGTTTTGGCAACCAAGTGATAGAGGCTAAATCACTCGATGGTTTTGTTGATCAAACGGTGGAAGTGGAAGTGGTTGAAGTAACTACTTTTGGTGTTGTTGTTCGTGCATGTGAGGTTTAATAACCTGTTTACTCATAGGATTTTTTTTATTATTCATTAAATAATTACTTATTATGACAATTTTATCAATTCTTGGTATAGCTGTACTGATTGTATTGCTTATCATTTTCTTTTATTACGTGCCATTTTTACTGTGGCTTTCGGCCAAAGTATCGGGAGTTAATATCTCTTTGATTCAGCTGTTTTTGATGCGTATTCGTAAAGTTCCACCATCCATTATTGTGAGTGCAATGATTGAAGCACACAAAGCTGGCTTGAAAGATGTTGGTCGTGACGACCTGGAAGCTCACTATTTAGCTGGTGGTCATGTGGTTCGTGTAGTTCACGCTTTAGTTTCGGCTAATAAAGCAAATATCGATTTAACATTTAAAATGGCAACAGCTATTGACTTAGCTGGTCGTGATGTAGATGAAGCAGTGAAAATGTCGGTGAATCCGAAAGTGATTGATACGCCAGTTGTTTCATCAGTTGCTAAAGATGGTATTCAATTGTTAGCGCGTGCTCGCGTTACAGTTCGTGCCAATATCAAACAGTTGGTAGGTGGTGCTGGCGAAGAAACTATTTTGGCACGTGTTGGCGAAGGTATTGTATCAAGTATTGGTTCGAGCGCTACGCATAAGTTAGTACTTGAAAATCCTGATTCTATTTCAAAATTGGTTTTGAGCAAAGGATTGGATGCTGGTACAGCGTTTGAGATTTTGTCTATCGATATTGCTGACGTAGATGTTGGTAAAAATATCGGTGCAAACTTACAAATGGATCAAGCTGAGGCTGATAAAAACATTGCACAAGCACGCGCTGAAGAACGTCGTGCTATGGCTGTAGCTTTAGAACAAGAGATGAAAGCAAAAGCACAAGAAGCCCGTGCTAAAGTGATTGAAGCTGAAGCACAAGTGCCACAAGCTATGGCAGAAGCTTTTCGTAATGGTAATCTAGGAATTATGGATTATTACAAAATGAAAAATATCGAATCAGATACTAATATGCGCGATGCGATTGCTAAGCCAGTGGCTACGTCGACTCCAAAAACTACGAAAGATTCTAGAAAATCATAACTGTGATTTTAGAATACCCAAAAAGCCTCCGAGACATCAGTCTCGTAGGCTTTTTTTTACACTATTTCAAATCTAAATTTACGCTGATACCTGCTTTTAACCAACGCCCTGGTTGTGCGATACCGCCGTAATCGTAGTATGTTGTATTTAATAGATTTGAACTCTCTAGGAATAGATTCAACGTGTTATTTTGCCAAAAAAGCCGTCCGTCTACCAGAAAAAATGGTTGGTATGATTGTACCGCGCCATTTTTATCGATATACGATCCCTGGCGAATTTGATAGTTCAGTTGCCAGCTTGCTCCAAAGCCTTTGTAGATTCCATGTTCGAAGTTGAATGTGAGTTTATGCTCCAAGTAATCTAAGGCGTATTTTGATAGTAATTCTCCAGTCTCTTTATCTAAATGACAATAAGAATAGTTCAATTCGATATTTTTTAACCAATATCCATAGCTATAACCGATTTTCACTTCGCCTCCTATCGCATCTACACGCGTATGGTTCACGCTCCGCCACTTTTCTTCATCTGCAGTTTTTACCCAGTCAATTAAGTTTTGCCCCATCCGATAATAGGCACTTAAACTCGTTCGTAAACCCTGATGTGTCCACTGTACACCAATTTCTGTTGTGAGACTTTCTTCTGGTCTTAAATTAGGATTGGCTAGTTGTGTAGCACTTTTGTAGTATAAATCAGTAAACGTTGGCAGACGTAACGCACGATTTACAGTTGCAAACACCGTTCCGTTTTTTGCAAATGAATAGCCTACATTTACTCCAAAAGCAAAATTATGATGAAATAGCGTATTGTAATTTCCCGAAATTCCTAGCGATGCAGACCAGTTACGAATAAAAAAAGATTGCTCCGCAAAATAATTCAGGTTAAGTCTGTTTTTCTCATGCGTAAAAAAAAGCGAGTCGGGCGCAAAAGGTATTGCTGGTTTTATATTTATTGGATCACCCAAAACAGTGCTAAAGATATGTTCGTTGCGAAGCTCTATTCCAACCGAGGTTTTTCCAATACGTGAAAACCAAGAGCCTTTGACATTTCCTCCAGCACTCGTTGTTAGGTGATAATTATGAGTGGTGTACCACGTCGGAAATGCCGTGACGCCT
>DATFIF010000103.1:0-9028 GCA_035270405.1 Paludibacteraceae bacterium
ATTTTTGGGCAGATCCCAACCGTTGGGAAAAAACGCCAGAATTTATTTTAGAGAAACGTTTTATATCACTCTCTTATAACGAAGATATTAAGTTTTTTGAAAAAACGGATTCTTCTAAATTTGTGCGTATGCGTGAATATACATTAGCGTTTTCTGATGCGTTTGATTGGAACACGTTGAATGCGTCTAATTGGGAAAGGGGTTTTAATTATGTGAGTGATAAATTGGTTGGAAACCACTCGTTTACTAATGAAAAACAGGCTAATAATGATGGTAATAATGTGAGCGTATATGCTGGCGAATTAAATATCCATACACGTAAAGAACGTAAATTAGCGTTAGCTTGGGATAAAACGCGTGGATTTGTCAATCGTCAATTTGAATATACTTCCGACGTGTTACATGGAACGAATGCTATTTGTCAACAAGGTGGTGTTTTTCGTGCTAAAATTCGTTTTGCAGGAAAAGATTTAACCCATGCATTTTGGTTGACCGGAACTCACCAGTTACCACATGTTAATGTTTGTGTATGCGATGGTAAAAGTATTGAAGTTGGAACCCATTGGGCTACCAAATTTGAAAAGAAATATACATCTACCAAAGTTACAGGATTAAATGTTGGTGATTATTATATCTACTCATTAGAATGGACACCGAAAGAACTCATTTGGTATATCAATAATGTGGAAGTGTTCCGTACCACTGATGGCATTCCTGCAGAGCCTCTATTCCCTATGTTAAATTCATTTATTTCTAGCAAACAAAAAGGTGGCGAAGGCACTATGCAAGTTGATTGGGTAGAAGTTTATAACACACGCCAATAATGAGTGTGACTGTACATAAGGTGCATACAATTTCACTTCCTAATCGCTTCGACATAGGAGGCGGTCGTTCTTTTGTACTTATTGCTGGTCCTTGTGTTATCGAAAGCGAATTGATGATCATGCAAGTGGCCGAAAATTTGAAAAAAATCTGTTCAGATTTAGAAGTCAACTTAATTTTTAAATCGTCCTTTGATAAAGCGAATCGTACATCATTATCTTCACCGCGCGGTGTTGGTATGGATGAAGGATTGCGCATTTTAGAAAAAGTGAGAACCGAATTTGACTTACCCATTATCACTGATGTGCACGAAAGTTGGCAATGTGCTCCCGTGGGTGAAGTGGTGGATGCGTTGCAAATTCCAGCTTTTTTATCTCGCCAAACCGATTTATTACTGGCTGCGGCTGAAACTGGTAAAATAGTGAATGTAAAGAAAGGACAGTTTATGGCGCCTTGGGATATGAAACAAGTGATTCAAAAAATGGAATCAGTTGGTAATCATAATCTTATGCTGTGTGAACGTGGTTCGTCGTTTGGTTATAATAATTTGATAGTCGATATGACTGGCTTGGTAGAGATGCGTGCGTTTGGTTATCCTGTTGTATTTGATGCGACGCATTCTGTACAAAAACCGTCTGGTAATGGGTCAACAACAGGTGGAAATCGTGACATGGCACCTTATTTAATGAATGCTGCTTTGGCGGTTGGTGTCGATGCTATTTTTGCTGAAGTTCATCCAAATCCAGATAAAGCATTTTCTGATGCTGCTAATCAGTTGCATTTAAGTTCAGTACGCTCTATTTTAGAACGTGCAAAAGCTATTGATGCCATTACTAAAAACTTGTAGATTATGGATTTTGTAGCACGTAGTAAAGAGGTTTTTCAAGTTGAAATAAACGAAATTCAACGCGTTGCAAATCGTATTGGTGACGAAATTAATCAAGTCGTTGAATTGATATATGCGCATACTGGCAAAGTGGTTATTACAGGAATTGGGAAAACAGGTATAATCGGTAAGAAAATTGCTGCTTCGTTGGCTTCTACTGGCACACAAGCCATTTTTATTAATGCCGCCGAAGCGCTACATGGCGATTTGGGTATTGTTTCTCGTGGCGATGTGGTGATTGCGATTTCAAATAGTGGCGAATCCGAAGAAATTCTCAATGTTGTACAAACAGTAAAAAAAATGGATTGTCCGCTCGTGGCGATTACTGGCGATCCAAACTCAACATTAGCTAAACAAGCTGATTATATATTGGACGTAGGTGTTCAACGGGAAGCTTGCCATATTGGTTTGGCACCCACAACATCTACTACAGCAGCTTTGGTAATGGGCGATGCATTGATGGTTTGTTTGATGGAGAAACGTAATTTTCAACCTGAAAATTTTGCTTTATATCATCCTGGCGGTGCGTTGGGAAGGCGTATGCTCACTCACGTGAGAGATTATATGACCAGTAGCGTACCCATGGTTAGCGAAGATACGCTTTTCAAAGATGTCATTGTTGAAGTCAGTGTGAAACATTTAGGCATCACAATGGTTTCTAATAAATCTGGAAAAGTAACTGGAATTATAACTGATGGCGATATTCGTCGTGCCACGCAGAAATATAGTGATTTTCAAAATTTGATCGCCGCTGATTTTATGAGTCATAGCTTTAAATGCATCGAAGCCTCGTTGATGGTGAATGATGCCTTGGAAATTATGGATCGTTATAAAATTACAACGTTAGCTGTAGTTGAAAAAAAGATGGATGATGCACCGATTATTGGAATTCTCCATATTCATCATGTGTATGGTTTTGCGAAACATTATTAAAAGATATAGAGGTATATTTTAATAAAAAACGGATGATTGAAAAATCATCCGTTTTTTATTTGCTTCTTTTACCTTACTTGCTCATTTCTAACATTTTCAAAATAGGTTTAGCAGCTTTTACGCGAATAGACTCTTCAATTAAAATTTCTGGAGTCTCGTTTTTCAAACAATTATAAATTTTTTCTAACGTATTGAGCTTCATGTATTCGCAATTATTGCAGCCGCACGTACTGTCTATTGGCGGAATGGGAATAAAATGTTTAAGTGGATTTCGTTTTTTCATTTCATGAATAATTCCACTTTCGGTCGCAATCAAAAATGTATTTGAATCGCTTCCGTTAGCGTAATTGAGTAGAGCTTGAGTCGATCCAACAAAATCTGCTAACATCAACACTATATTTTTACACTCAGGATGTGCTAACACTTTGGCATCTGGATACTGTTTCTTTAATGATACGAGTTCTTCTACCGAAAACTGCTCATGTACATGACAAGCGCCATCCCATAAAATCATATTTCGGCCGCTTATTTTATTGATATAATCGCCTAAATTTCGGTCAGGACCAAAAATTAATTTAGCATCTTGTGGAAATTGTTCCACTATTTTTCGAGCATTGGTAGAGGTTACAACTACATCCGTGAGTGCTTTGACTGCTGCGGTTGTATTCACATAAGAAATAACCGTGTGGTCAGGATGTTTTTTTATAAAAGTCTCAAAATCTTCTGCTTTACAACTATCTGCTAATGAGCAGCCTGCACTCATATCAGGAACAAGAACTTTTTTGTGAGGAGAAAGAATTTTGGCAGTTTCACCCATAAAATGAACGCCGCAAACCACAAGTATATCTGCCGTTGTTTTGGTTGCCCATTGCGCCAACGCCAAACTGTCACCAATCATATCTGCAATATCTTGTATCGCACCATCTTGGTAGTAATGTGCCATGATGATTGCGTTTTTTTCTCGTCGCAACTGATTGATTTTCTCAATAAGTTCTGCTTTTTTCATGATTAAATCATTATATGCTTAAATTCTTTTGCAAAGATATAATTATTTGTGGGATGAGACAAATATAGCTTATTAAACCTTGAAGGTTCAAAAACCTTCAGGTTTTCTTGTGTAAATAGGAAAAAATCAGTTACTTTTGTTTCTACTAAATTTTAAATGGAAAAGTTATGAAAAAATATTTTGTACTAATCGCAATTTTGATGAGTTGTGTCACCACTCTCTCTTCGCAAACACAGGTGATTGCTCTTCCATCCAATGGACCATTACCAGATGGAATTACTTATAATTTACCTTTGACAACGCTTGTAATTCATGCGGAAGCTGTTCAAACGGTTGAAAAGCCAGGTCCTTTTTATAAATATGCAGAACGTTTTTTGGGCACTACTGATTTTATTTCAGAATCTAAAAGTGAGTGGGCTTTGACCGAGGTGAATGTACGTTATCGTACAGAAGCCGACCCTGCAAAATCTTACTTGGTGGTGATTAACAAAAAAACGACGGCATCAAACATTCAGTTGACTGATAAAGGAGTGATACGTTCGGTAAATAAACCCATTAATACAAAATTTCCTAAGACAAACCTCGTTTCGTCTAAAGTAGTTGATGCAGCTATTAAATTTGACTTGTCGCAATTAGGTGAAGAGGCTTTGGTTTCTAGTTCTATTCCTAAAATGGCTGAGATGGCGGCAAAACAGATTTATCGTATCAGAGAGAGTCGCACCAATTTGTTATCTGGTGAAAACGAACATTTGCCCGATGGCGTTTCATTGACGTTAATGTTACAGAAATTAGATGCGTCCGAAAGCGAATTGGTGGCACTGTTTGTAGGTAAACGTATTTCTGTTCCAGCATCTCGTAAATTTTTTGTTACGCCAACAGAATCACTTACCAATCACATTGCTTTTCGTATCTCAACTTTAGCTGGCATTGTGGATGCTGATAATTTATTAGGAAAACCTATCTATTTGTCGGTAACACCTCTTGTGCGGGAAAATTCTTTCAAGCCTAGAAGTTCTCAAAAAATGTGTGGTATTTATTATAATATTCCAGCAACTGCGATTGTTGTAGTTGCTGATGGTACGGCAGTTTTAGCTGAAAAAACAATGACGATGCCACAATTTGGCACAGTTGCTTGTTTGCCTGCTGCCATGTTTGACCAAATGTGCACTAAGGTTGAATTTACAGAGTTTGGTGCTATTAAGTTGATTTCAAAATAAGAATGAGTGATTTTATCGAAATAAAAAATGCACGTGTTCACAATTTGAAGCATGTGGACGTGCAAATTCCTCGCAATAAATTAGTGGTCATTACTGGTTTGTCAGGTTCTGGTAAATCGTCGTTGGCTTTTGATACGTTGTATGCCGAAGGACAACGCCGTTACGTCGAAAGTTTATCTGCCTATGTCAGACAATTTCTAGGACGTATGAATAAACCCGAAGTTGATCACATCAAAGGAATTCCGCCTGCTATAGCTATTCAACAAAAAGTAATCAGCAATAATCCACGCTCAACTGTCGGAACTTCTACTGAAATTTACGAATATCTCAAACTTTTATTTGCTCGTATTGGGCGAACATATTCTCCTATATCTGGCGTAGAAGTTCGTAAAGATACTGTTTCTGACGTGGTGAATTATATGTTGGATTTGCCTGAAAGTACGACGGTTTATCTCTTAGCTCATTTCGACGAAACTGAAGATCGGGGCATTCGACAACAGTTAGAACTGTTTCAACAGCAAGGATTTTCACGTGTTGAATTACAAGGCGAATATATTCGTATTGTTGACATTTTGGAACAACCATCACTGCTCACTCATCCCGAAAAAATCAATTTAATGATTGATCGTGTGGTAGTTAAGCACGACAAAGAAACACAAAATCGCTTAGCCGATTCTGTGCAAACAGCTTTTTTTGAAGGTAATAATACGTGTCTTGTGGTCTATGACAAAGGCGATAAATCCATAAGTCGCACTTTTTCTCAAGCTTTTGAAGCGGATGGTCTTGTTTTCACTGAACCGAGTGATTATATGTTTAGTTTTAACAATCCATTGGGAGCTTGTCCTAAGTGCGAAGGTTACGGCAAAGTGATGGGCGTCGATGTTAATTTAGTGATTCCTAATCAATCGTTATCTATTTACGAAGATGCTGTGTTTTGCTGGCGAGGCGAAGTGATGAGCGAATGGAAAAAAGAGTTGATTTATAGTGCTGATAAATTTGGATTTCCTATTCATAAACCTTATTTTGAGTTAAGTGATGCTGAAAAAAATATATTATGGACTGGCAATGACTATTTTTCAGGATTGAATAAATTCTTTGCTTATCTTGAATCACAACAATATAAAATTCAGTATCGGGTGATGTTAGCTCGTTATCGTGGAAAAACAATTTGTTCAGAATGTGGTGGCACGCGCTTAAGAAAAGAGTCTCAATATGTAAAAGTTGCCAATAAATCCATTACTGACTTGGTCGATTTGCCTATCGATGAATTATTTCACTTTTTCAATCACCTCCAATTAGAAAAAAATGACCAACAAGTGGCTAAACGCTTATTAATTGAAATTGATAATAGGTTACGTTTTTTGGTCGATGTTGGTCTTGGTTATTTGACGCTGAATCGTCAGTCAAACACCTTGTCGGGCGGAGAAAGTCAGCGCATAAATTTAGCGACCTCGTTGGGCAGTGCTTTGGTTGGCTCGCTTTATATTCTCGATGAGCCAAGTATTGGCTTACATTCGCGTGATACGGAACGTTTGATACGCGTTTTACAACAATTAAAAGATCTTGGCAATACGGTTGTAGTGGTGGAACATGACAATGAAATTATACGGTCTGCTGATTATTTAGTTGATATGGGACCTTTGGCAGGGCGTTTAGGTGGAGAAGTGGTGTGGAGTGGCGTTGCTGCTAAAGCTACAAATGCCGATGCTGAAAAATCGATAACTTTAAAATACCTTTTAGGAAATGAGCACATCTCGATACCCTCATCACGTCGGAAATGGTCAAATTATATTGAAGTGTTGGGCGCGACTGCCAATAATCTGAAAAATATTAATGTGAAATTTCCACTCCATGTTATGACCGTAGTGACAGGTGTGAGCGGATCTGGAAAATCTTCGTTGGTGCGTGATGTTTTTTATGCAGGTTTGAAGAAACAGTTAGGTGGCGATGCTGTGATGTCGCCAGGCGCTTTTTCTGGTATGAAAGGAAGTTTTCATTTGGTGTCGGACGTGGAGTTTGTCAATCAAAGTCCTATTGGTAAATCGTCGCGCTCGAATCCAGTGACCTACATCAAAGCGTATGATGATATTCGAAAATTATTTGCAGAACAGCCATTGTCTAAACAAATGAATTTTTCTCCCACCTATTTTTCATTTAATCAGGATGGTGGTCGTTGTGAAGTGTGTCAAGGTGAAGGCACGGTTACTATTCCCATGCAATTTATGGCCGATTTGGAGTTGGAATGCGAGGCTTGTCATGGACAGCGTTTTAAGTCGGATATCTTGGAGGTTCGTTATCACGAAAAAAATATTTTCGATGTGCTTGATATGACAATTAATCAAGCCATAGAATTTTTCTCTGAACATCAAGGTTCAATCGAAAAACGCATTACAAAACGTTTGAAACCATTACAGAATGTGGGTATTGGCTATGTGAAGTTAGGACAATCTTCCAATACATTATCAGGTGGAGAAAGTCAGCGCGTGAAATTGGCTTCGTTTTTAGCGAATGAAACTTTAAAACCGATGATGTTTATTTTCGATGAACCAACAACCGGATTACATACTCATGATATTAAAATTTTATTACAGGCATTTGATGCATTGTTAGCTAAGGGTCATACGGTATTGATAATCGAACATAATTTAGACGTTATTAAATGTGCTGATCACGTCATTGATATTGGACCAGAAGGTGGTAAGAATGGTGGCAGAATTGTGTGTGAAGGAACCCCCGAAACTCTTGCAGCGTGTGAAAAATCTTTTACTGGAAACTATTTAAAAGCAGTACTGACCTGAAATATATGACAGAACAACTCAATAAGCAACGCCTTTTTTATGCCTTTTTTATTCCATCTTTAGGTGTGTTTAGTATGGGTTTTGTTTTTGTGCTTACTCAGTTTTTTAATAGTAATTTAGAAACTTGGGGTGTTTGGCCACGACATTGGCAGGGTTTTGTCGGAATTATTACTCATATTTTTATTCACTCTTCGTGGCAACATCTACTTAATAATTTGCTTTCGTTTTGGATATTATCGGTTACATTATTCTATTTTTATCATAATATTGCGTTAAAAATTATTTTATATCAGTGGATTTTGGTAGGTTTATGTATCTGGCTTGGTGCGCGTGATGGACATCACGTTGGTGCGAGTGGATTGATATATGCGTTAGCCTTTTTTTTGTTTGTCAGTGGTTTTATTCGGCGTCATATACCACTTATCGCCATTTCATTTATTGTCGCATTTTTATATGGCAGCATGGTGTGGCACATATTCCCTTGGCAGCCGAATGAAACCGTGTCGTGGGAAGGTCACTTGTTCGGTGCAATAATTGGTGTTATTCTTGCGTTCATATACAGATATCAAGGACCTCAGAAACCAGTGAAGGTTTGGGCAGAAGAATTGTCCGATGAAGAGAACGCATATTGGGATATTCCTCTGGAAGATGATGAAAAGCTTTCTTAATAGAATAATTTACGTTACTTTTGCAAACTTAATTTTATAAATAGCCTATTTATTATGGAAAATGAACACAATGGAATGAGTTTATTAGATTTTATTTATCGTGGTTTTAAAGGACTTTGGCGTGCTATTAAACGGTTGGGAAATTTCCTGTTATTATTACTCCGTTTTTCGATACAAAACATCTTGATAATTGCCGCGTTTGTAATGCTCTCTCTCGTTGCAGGTTGGTTTTTTACGCGTCCAGCTTTTACCATGTTTACAGGGGAAACAACTATTTTGTTTATGGAGGAGGCTCGACCAGCAGTCTTGGATCATATTGCTCTTTTAAATTCTCATTGTCGCTCTAAACAATTAGCTACCGATTTGAATTTATCTGATTCTATTACTAATAAAATCAGAAGATTTGAAATATTCAATTATGTGTACACGAAAAACGTTAAAATTCCCGCACTACCAGATTTCAGTAGGAGCTCAGATTCTCAAACCGACTCTGCAATTGTCGTAATGACTGACCGTTTTTATGTGCGTATTTTTGCTAAAGGTCTCACCGATTTTAAACCCGTAAAGGCTGGCTTAGAACGCTATTTTGATAATCAAAAAAATATGGATTTCTTGAGTGAACGCGGTTTATTTCATTTAAATCAGAAAATTGATGCTTATACTTGGGAAGTGAAACGTCTTGACAGTTTGGCTACTTA
>DATFIF010000104.1:0-6887 GCA_035270405.1 Paludibacteraceae bacterium
ACTAAAAGATCAACCAATTTTACTTGATGCGGTAGTTGTTGTTGCTAAAGGTTCTAAACGCCAACAGCGTTCCAACATGAAAACGTTGTTGGAAAACATACATGCGCAAATGGCTAAAGATTTCTCGATAGAAACACGTAAATATCGTTTAGTTTCGGATATTTCGGTTTATAACGAAGGTCAAGTAGTTGCATTCGACGAGTTAATCGGTCATATGTTAGAACTGCCAATAAAGTCTTCCAATAAGAAGAATGATTCCATACAAGTTCAGGTGGATATGAGTAAATATTACGTTAATGCTGACATTGAGTTGGGCATTAAAAATTTCGATCCGAATTTATTTAAACGGAAAGAACGAAAACAGTTCGAAAAAGTTGATTGGGAGAATAGTGCAAAGGCACATCAATTTCTTTGGATGTTTGATATGAAAGAGTCATTTGACGATATTTATAAAGATGTCAGAAATTGGAGTGTAACAGAACGCGATGCCGAGTCACAACTACTGACTTACGTAAAAACATTTAATTTACTAGGTATTGTGAAATCTACCACCACATTAAATATGACGATTGATAAGAGTTTGAGCGTAAAACAGTTATCGCAGAATATCACTGTTTTTGCTAATATTCCATTTGGTTATAAATTATCCGAAGGTCAATTATCTTTGCTCAATCTTATGGTTATGGAAGAGGATTTTGAAAAATACCGTGTGAAAACGCTAGAAGGAGAAGTACAACGCAATGTCATTTTTCGTCGTCAAGGCAGCCAACTAGTTGTTTCAGAAAAAAATTGGGTTTCAAAAATGAAAGCATCCGATAAAAATAATCGTCAGATAACATTTAACCAGAAGGCTTCTGTTCAGGTACTTTCTGTAGAAACAAATCAGGTAAAACCATACACACAGCAGGAGCTTAATAGACGTGGAAAACGTGTGGTGGTATCCATCTCGGAGGTAAAATAAACTCAACTTCCGTTTCTACAAAATCCAATTAAATATCCAGCCACTGACGATAAAAAAGAGTGTTAGTGTGCCAAAGAAAATGCCGATTAATTTCCACGTCATGACTTTTTTGAGCATGGTTGCTTCAGGTAGCGACAACCCTACTACACCCATCATAAAGGCAATCGCTGTTCCTAATGAAACCCCTTTGGCTACAAAAACCTCAATAATAGGAACGACTCCAGCGGCATTGGCATACATTGGTACGGCAAGAATTACTGCAATAGGAACTGTCCACCAATGACTTGATGATAAATATTCTTCAAAAAAACCTTCAGGAACATAACCGTGCATAACTGCACCAATTGCAATTCCGATAACCACATAGACTAAAACGCCACTCACAATGCCCCACGCATCTTTGAAAATGGCAGGTAAGCGTTTTAAAAATGGTACGTTATTGTTTTCCCACTCTGTGGTTTCGATAATACTATTTTGTTGTATTTGTAAAACCCAAGGACTCAAGTAGCGCGCCAAATTCATTTTACCTAATACAAAACCACCAATCACACCCAGTAAAATTCCGCTGATAACGTAAATAAGTGTAGTTTTAATACCAAATGCTCCAAGAAACATAGCCACAGCTACTTCGTTGACAAGAGGAGAAGTTATAAGATAAGCAAAGGTGACGCCCAAAGGAATTCCGCCTTTTACAAAGCCGATAAATAAAGGAATGCTACTACATGAGCAAAATGGTGTAATAGCGCCAAATATAGACGCTAATAGGTATTGTAGTCCAAATAGTTGATGCGTGGCTAAGTATTTGCGTAGACGATCAATGGGAAAATAGGCGTTAATAACACCCATAATGACACTGATCAAAAAGAGTAATAAGAAAATTTTAACTGTATCATAGAAAAAGAAATTCACAGCTGCGCCTAAATGCGTGGTGGCACCTAGTCCGAAAATATCATAAACAAGCCAGTCGGCAAATGATTGTATCATTTTTTTAAATTAGAATAAGAAGTAAAAAGAGTCATTATAAAATCAGTAAAATGCTATAATAGAGACCAATAGCTAGAAATAGTCCGCCAACAATCCAATTTAGCCATTTTTGAAAAATTTGTATTCTACCATAAAAACTACCGATGCTTTGGATGCTAAATGCTAAAATCCATGCTACAACTATAACTGGAAGAGCTGTAGCAATAGCAAACACTACGGGCAACAGATAACCGCCCGTTTCGAGTGCTGCCATAGGTATTAACATGCCAAAATAGAAAACCCCACTAGTGGGACAAAACGCCATAGCGAACAACATGCCTAGCCAAAGAGCGCCTAAACCGCCTTTTTTAGCTATTTTTTCGCCTCCATGTCCACTAAAACCGAATTTAGGCAAGGGAAGTTTTGAGCCAAACAACATAAAAACGCCAATTATGAGTAGTGCAGGGCCTAATATCATTTCGCCGTATTTACCGATAAATTTTTGAATACCAAATAAACTAGAACCTTCTTTTAGAATGATTATTAGCACGATACCTAATAGCGTGTAGGACACTATACGACCTAACGTATAAAGTAATCCTTTACGGAAAATATGTTTTTGATTGATAACATCTTTGCTGACATAGCCAATGGCTGCAATATTTGTAGCTAATGGGCAAGGACTGATGGCCGTGAGTAAACCTAATAAAAAGGCTGTCAGTATTGGGAATGAACTAGTATTGAGCCAAGTTTGAAGAATTTCCATAAACGAAAGTTTTATAAATATCAATTACATCGGCAAAAATCGTTAGCGCCACAGGTGCAACTCGTATCTAATTGGTCTTTGAGCTCTTGTCTATAAAATTCGTAAAAAGCATGACTCAAAAGATCTCGCACACGACGAAATTCATTTTCGATAAATTCGTTTGTACCTTGTGCTTTACTCGGATCGTCAAAACCGATGTGCAATCGTTTTTTGACATCGCCCCCAAATACGGGACATGTTTCGTTTGCTTCGCCGCATACAGTAATCACATAATCCCACGATTCATCGATGTATTCTGATACGTTATGAGGCGTGTGTTCCGAAATATCAGTTTGTTTCTCAGCCATCACTTTTACCGCTAATGAATTTACCTTTTTGGCAGGATGGGTTCCTGCTGAAAAAACTTTAAGAGCTTTATTATAACTTTTAAGAAAACCATGAGCCATTTGACTTCGGCAACTATTACCCGTGCAAAGAATGAGAATTTTCATAAAGTAGGATCTTAATTTATTGTTGTAAGTAATTATTTATTAGTTAATTGTGCAATACTCCATCTAGCTTTTCTTTTAATCCCTTCTTGAATTCTTCAGGCTGATTTTTAGCATACGAAAATCCAAAATCGGTCATATTTGTTGTTATTTTCACACCATTAACCCATTTTGAAACAAATAACGAAGACCAAGTTACTTCATATTCATCGGCAATTTTTTCATTTTCAGGTTGCGATATATCGATGATGTTGAATATGATGGTTTTAGTGTCGAGTTCATCGGCGAAATTTTCTTCTAACACTTCGCGGGTTAATTGTTCAATTGTATTACACGTTACACAGCGCTGTTTTCCATGAAAATAGAGCACTTCTACTCCATCTTGTAACGTTTCACGTTCAGTCGGTATGTTGGAAGTGGTTTTTTGCCCACAAGCAACCAATAAAAAGGTAAAAGTTGCTACTGTTAATATCTTGTAGTTCATGCGTTAGCTATTGGTTATAAGTGTTTTAACTTCTTCGATGCTTAATCGTTTTCCTTTACTGACCACTTTTTCGTCAATGACTAAAGCGGGTATTGTCATAACGTCATACGATATTATTTTCATCAAATCTTCCTCTTTAATGACTTCAATCGAAAGATTTAATTCTGCTACCGCTTTTACGACTGTTTCGTGTAAGGCTTTGCATCCTGCGCAGCCTGTACCAAGTACTTTTATTACCATAAATGTAGACTATATGTTCATTAAAAATGAACGGTTATTAGTGAATAATTACTGAAAAATAGATGTAATAAGCAATCACACCTTGAATAATCAAAATAGTAGGAATGCCTATAATGAATTTAAATTGTTTGGTTTTATGTCGACACAAGACCATTCCGAGAATTTCTCCAACGCTTCCACCACTAATTGCTAGTGTGAAAAGGGTTGATTCCGATATACGCCAAGCGAATTTGCGAGCTTTCTGCTTGTCCCAACAAATTACAATAAAGGTTAGAGTGTTGATAACCAATAAATAACAAATTATGAATCGTTCAATCATGTTGCTTGTCACTACAGCCGCAACTGCCTTTTTTACACACACAATCGTTGAAAAAATCGGCAAAGATAATACGCGCTAACTCCCAATTCTCTTTATTGATGCAATAACGCACCTTTGGACTTTCTATCTCGCCTTGAATTAAACCCACATCCTTGAGTTCTTTCAAATGTTGCGATACAGTGGCTTTTGCTATCGGCAAGACATCGTGTATATCTCCAAAAAAACAGGTGTCTCGACTTGCTAGAAAATGTAAAATAGCAATGCGTGCAGGATGTCCCAATGCTTTGGCAAAGAGCGCAATCGTCGATTGTTCGTCGGAGTATGATTTCATCTCAAAAAAATAGGTTTAATTATTGTTCGCAAAAATACGAACAATAATTAAACCTACAAAGAAAAAAATGAATTTATTTCTATTTTTTGATTGGTTTCACGCGATAACCTGCTTTTCGGAGTAAAGCAATGAGTCCGCTCTCACCGGGTAAATGCAGTGCCCCTACCGCTATAAAACTGGAATTTTGATGTATCAGTAGAGGGATAGTCTTTGCCCACTCTTGATTACGATTATCGAGAAATTCGAATATCTCTTGTTGAGTAGCAGCGTATTTGGTAGTGTCATTTTTATATAACGATAAAAGTCCGTTTAAATCGCCCTTTTTATAGAGATAATTCATAGTTTTGATTTCGTGTTCCATCTCGTTGGTGGACTCTACAGAACCTACTAATAAAAAAGCTTGACGTTCGAGTGATTGTGAATTAAACAGGATATCTATCTGTTTTTCAATAGTTTCCAATCCGATTACGGGTCTATTTTTTTGAGCAGCCACTTGTTGAAAAAAGGAATCAATCTGCCAACTCTCATTTTGAGTTGGATAGAGCCTGTTGTAAAGGCTTATCAGATACAGATTGCTAATCATGGCGGGTTTTAATAGCGCTAAATCTGCCAATGTTATCTTCGCAACCGCTTGTAATGCCGAATCTATTTGTTGATATTCCATTGGCGACAACAACTGATTCATCGAGGTATAATTTGGGAGTTTGGCTGCTTGAGTCATTTTTTTTATCATCGTAGGATCGTTAGCAACAATTTCACCTACAACTGTTTGCGTGCGATTAAATGCTTTGTAAACGCCAGGAATTGAGTCTAAAAAACTAGCCGATACTAAATGATGCGTACCCAACAGATACGATTTTTGCTTCAAGTGATTGCCTGAAATTTCCCATAATAACTGAGCATTTGCAGTTGAAAAAACAAAGCAGACAATCAAAAAAGAGATGAGTGAACGTTTCATACGATAGATTTTATGCAAAAATAGCAATTCTATTTAATATTATACTCTCTAACTCGAAATAAACTGTATATTTGCGTACTTATTTTAGATATGTATGAAAAAAATCATTTATGCGTTCCTAGTTATAGGACTCTATTCTTGTGAAACTCACTCTTCTCATTATTATAAAGATGAAATGCGCAATTTTGTGTGTGCTATGAGTGGTTGGGCAAAAGAACAAAAATCCTCTTTTCTGATTATTCCACAAAATGGTATTGAGCTGGTTACTGTTGATGGTTTGGAAGATGGTATACTTTCAACAACCTATTTAAATGCCATCGATGGTCATGGTCAAGAAGATATTTTTTATGGTTATGATGCCGATAATCAGACAACTCCAAAAGAGGTAAGTGATTACTTAATCTCTTTTTTGAAAAAATCTCAAGCAGTAGGAACTACTATTTTAGGAGTAGATTATTGCTCTTCTGAGTCCAAAATGGCAGATTCTTATGGTAAAAATGCGGCTCATCAGTTTATATCATTTGCAGCTACTGAGCGTAGTTTAAATGTCATCCCCAATGATACGATTTATAACGAGAACAGTTCTAAAATAATCTCCTTAAAAACTGCTAAAAACTTTCTTTATCTTATTAATCCTGATCAGTTTTCATCAAAACAGGCGTTTATTGAACGTGTTTGCGCCACCAATTACGATGTGCTGATTATGGATCTGTTCTTTCAAGATAATACTCAATTTTCGGCAGAGGAGATAGAAGAATTACGCTCGAAAGCTAATGGAGGCAGCCGTTTGGTTATCGCTTACATGTCCATTGGAGAAGCTGAAAATTACCGTTATTATTGGCAATCAAGTTGGAATATGTTCAAGCCTCGATGGATTGATCGTGAAAATCCCGATTGGAAAGGCAATTACAAAGTAAAATATTGGGATAAAGAGTGGCAATCTATTATTTTTGGTAATAATGATTCGTATTTACAAAAAATACTGAATGCGAACTTCGATGGTGTTTACCTCGATATCATCGATGCTTTTGAGTATTATGAAAATCGCTAACTGATATTTAGCGCCCTAACTTATTCATAAGTTGCAATAATGTTCTTTGTTAGTGCATCAATTCCGTTACTGGCTAATGCCCACAATTCATCTTCGCCAGGATAAATACTCACTGGTGCTATGAATTCTACCAGATTTGTGATATAATCGGTAATACAACTATTGTAAGCAATTCCTCCTGTTAAAATAATGGCATCTACTCTGCCCTGCAATACGGTTGCCATAGCGCCAATTTCTTTAGCTATATTATATGCCATCGCATCTAAGACTAATTGTGCCTTTTCATCGCCATTTTTGGCACGTTCTACAGCTACGTGAGCTTCGTT
>DATFIF010000105.1:0-10281 GCA_035270405.1 Paludibacteraceae bacterium
GTTTTACGAATAGTTGGTAAAATTTAGCAGTTTAGTGAGAAACTCCATATCATAAGCGAATAAGAAATTAGTATAAAAACCTTAACCCACTCTCTAAAATTTAAATTAAAACAGTTATGAAAAAACACTTATCAATTTTAAAAGCAACACTTCTGACGCTGATGTTGCTAGTTACAACTTTTGCTTTTTCCGAATCGGTAACCTACAAAGTGGTAAACGATGATGATCAAAAATACATTATGAACTCTTTCGGAGTTAAGCCCGCTGACTCGTTTTATGAATTTAATAACGAGTTCGGAAATGTGATTGGCTGTCGCTACAATCAGATTCCAAAAGACAAAAAAGCTCAACTTTACTTGGTTGGTTGGGAAGGTTGTACCATCAAAAGTATTACCTTCAACATGTGTTCTAATGCTAAAACTGGCGGTGCATCTATCAAAGTTATGGCTGGTAGCACATCGCTTTTCAGTATGGGATCCACCTTATTTAATAGCCCTCAATGGTATGGTGCTTGGGTAAGTCACATCAACTACGTTTATGTAGATGTTACTAAACCAATGACAACTAATTATGTTATCCAAGAAGATGAAGTTGTAGAAATTACCATCACAGGTTCTGAAAGCTCTGTTTATATTAATAGCTACACCATAGAATATGAGCCTGGCGTAACTCCAACAGAAAGTGCATTGGGATATACCTATGTAAAAGTTGCAAAAAACGAGAAGTTAGTTGAAGGCGATGATATCCTAATTTATTACAGAGGCGTAGCCGCTGGCGATATTGACAGCACGCAAACATATCCTTATATGGATGCCTTTTTGGTTACAAGTTTAGCGAATGTGTACGAGCCAGAGTTAATGTATTTCAAATTAAGAAAAAATGGTACCGCTTGGAACTTAGTGAACCAATATAGCGATACACTGGGAGCGACCGCTGCTAAAAAATTAGCTTGGAATAAAGGCGGTATGGATTGGACTATTGCATTAACGTTTGACGGCGCTGAAATAGCCAATACTAATTCTAATTATGGCGTGTTGCGATTCAACCAGCCAGCTGAGAGCTGGGCTCGCTTTACCAATTATACGTCAAACACATTGCCATTGCCATATATTTATAGACGCGTTAAGCAAAACGAGCCAATCGTGGCAACTTCAATCACTATTCCTGAATCGGTAGCATTAACACTATGTCAGGATACGATTATTTTGCGATCAACTCTTTTGCCAAAAACTACTACTAACCAACGCACATTTTGGAAATCGACTGACGAATCAGTTGTCGTAGTACGCGATGGAATTGTAAGACCTATTAGCGCCGGTCAGGCTGACATCGTTGTTTTTTCAAGCGATAGCAGTCTTACAGATACCTGTCGTGTGACAATTGCGGAATGTCCAATTGTGGTTACAGATATCACTTTAAATCCTACAGATATCACTTTAAATTTATGTGACAACACCATAGCGATACTCACAGCTACCGTTGTGCCAAGTGATGCAACGGTTACAACAGTTACTTGGGAATCTGGTAATGTGGCGGTTGCTACGGTCGATGAAGGTAATGTTAGAGCGGTTGGCGTAGGTACAACTACTATCACAGTAACTACTACCGATGGCGGTTTGACAGCTAAATGTGCTGTTACTGTTGAAGATTGTAACAGTGCACTAGAACATGTTATGATTACGGGCGTGTACACACGCACAGGTAAAATTATTATCGAACGAAACAGTCCGGTAGATGTCAAAATTTATAATATGTTAGGTCAGTTGGTAACCATGAGTGACCAAGTTCAAAATGCAGAATTCACTGTTCAACAAGGTATTTACAGTGTAAGAATTGGTAATTCTACTATGAAAGTAGTGGTGAGATAAAGTTAGACGCATTCATTTATAGTAAAAGCCTGAAAAATCATCTGATTTTTCAGGCTTTTTAATTATAGCGTGCCATAAAGCTTTTTAAAAACGAAAAGCGTCTGAATTTCTTCAAACGCTTTTGTGTGGGCCCAGCTGGAATTGAACCAGCGACCTGCGGGTTATGAGTCCGATGCTCTAACCAACTGAGCTATAGGCCCCCTTGCTTATGACATACAATTTTTGTTATCTTTGCAAAGTGATGCAAAAGTAACACATTTTTTTATTGTATGCAACAGCTTGCCGATTAAACTTAGTGGCGCTGTTTTAATAGTTTGTGAATCATTTTTTCACCTCTAAATTCTACTAATTATATGGATTTTTCAAACATTTCTACACTTATTTTCGACTTTGGTGGCGTACTTATTAATTTAAACAGAGATGCTGCTATTGCCGAATTTCAAAAGTTGGGTTTAGATACCGCCGATCGCTTGTTGGATAATTACGTACAGGCGGGTATTTTCAAACATTTAGAAGATGGTTCACTCTCGGCTTCCGATTTTCGTAATGAAGTACGAAAACTCACCTCTCCAAAAATTACGGATGCGCAAATTGACAATGCTTTCAATGCTTTTCTGCTTGATATTCCTTCAGAAAAATTGGAGCTATTGTTGGCACTTCGTTCCAAATTTCGTGTCGTTATGTTGAGCAATACCAATCCGATTCATTTCCCATGGTGTGTTGAAACTAAATTTAGGTATAATGGGTATCACTTATCTGATTTTTTTGATACCTGTTACCTATCGTATGAGTTGAAATGCTCTAAACCAGATGCTCTTATTTTTGAAAAATTATTGGAGCATGAGTCTGTCGATCCTCAAAAGTGTCTTTTTTTTGACGATGGCGTACAAAATATTGCTACCGCTCAATCTTTTGATTTTAATACCGTGTTAGTTCAACCAAACGAAGATTTACGACCTTATTTTTCGGTACTATTCTAAAATTGGATAAAAAAGAGAGTAAAAAATTTGTTCAATTAAAAAAACAGTGTTAGTTTTGTACTTATTATAATATTGTACTCATTATAACTTGAAAGTGGAATTAATTTTTAATGCCTATAATTATCTGTTACAACACGAAGTTAAACCTTCGGTGCAGCGATTAGCAATTATTACCTACTTGCATGAACATCGCACGCATCCTACGGTTGATGATATCTATGCGGGTTTGATTGAGCAAATGCCTACGTTATCGAAGACAACGGTTTACAACACACTCAATTTATTTTATCAGCAAGGCGCAGTTTTAGCTTTGACGATTGATGATAAAAATGTATGTTACGACATTGATACGTCAGATCATGCACATTTCAAATGTTTACAGTGTGGTCAAGTTTTTGATGTTCCTGCAATAGTAAATTCAATCACGACTATGGCATCTGAGCACGGATTTATTATTACTGAGAAACATCTTTATCTGAAAGGATATTGTTCTACTTGTAGTGAACAGAATTAAATATATTAACTTTTAAAACGTAATGATTATGAAAAAATTTGTTTGTACCGTTTGTGGTTATGTGCACGAAGGCGACGAAGCTCCTGAAATTTGTCCACGTTGTAAACAACCCCGTGATAAATTCAAAGAAATGCCTAACGATTAAGAAATTGTTTAGTAATAAAAGTTTAACTAGAACTAACATTAGAATTAAATTACATTTATGAAGAAAAAATTTGTTTGTACCGTTTGCGGTTATGTGCACGAAGGCGACGAAGCACCTGAAAGATGTCCACAATGTAAACAGCCCAAAGAAAAATTCAAATTATTGGATGAATCTGCAGGTTTGACATTTGTAACTGAGCATATCCTTGGCGTAGCAAAAGATTGCGACGATGAAATGAAGCGCGATTTGAATGCTCATTTTTTGGGAGAGGCAACTGAAGTTGGTATGTATTTGGCTATGAGTCGTCAAGCCGACCGTGAAGGTTATCCTGAAATCGCTGAAGCTTTCAAACGTTATGCTTGGGAAGAAGCAGAACATTGTTCTCGTTTTGCAGAATTATTAGGTGAAGTGGTATGGGATACCAAAACAAATCTTGAAAAACGCATGGTTGCCGAAAGCGGAGCTTGCGAAGATAAATTACGTATAGCGACGCGTGCTAAAAAATTGGATTTAGATCCAATTCACGATACGGTTCATGAAATGGCTCGTGACGAAGCGCGTCATGGTAGAGGTTTTGAGGGACTTTATAATCGTTATTTCAGAAAATAAGTTAGGATTATCTATTTTTCAGTATCAGGTAGAGCGCTGTGTTGGTAACAACAGAGCGCTTTTTTTTTTCGCTAAAACAACTTATCTTTGTGCTATGGCAAAAAATAAATTTTATGTAGTTTGGAATGGTCGAGCCTCCGGTATTTTCGATAGTTGGGAGGCTTGTAAAGCTCAAGTAGAAGGATTTGAAGGAGCTCAATACAAGGGTTTTCCCACAGAGGAATCTGCCAAATTAGCCGCTACAAAAAATTATTGGCAAGTGGTAGGAGCGAATAAACAGTCTGGTGCATTATCGTTGTACGACGACTCTTCAGACAAGCCAAAGCCAGAACTTATAAGTATGTCGGTAGATGCTGCTTGCAGCGGAAATCCTGGTAAAATGGAGTATCGTGGCGTATGGACGGCGACGGGCGAGGAACTTTTTCGCATGGGACCTTATGAAGGCGCTACGAATAATGTGGGTGAATTTTTGGCCATTGTGCATGGTTTGGCATTACTAAAAAAACAAAATTTAGCATATCCACTTTATTCCGATAGCGTAACGGCGCAATCGTGGATTCGTCAAAAGAGATGTAAATCAAAGTTGGAACCGACGTCTAAGAATGCGCCAGTTTTTGATTTGATTGTGCGCGCAGAGAAATGGTTGTCGGAGAATACTTATGTGACTAACATTTTGAAATGGCACACTGATTTGTGGGGTGAGATTCCCGCAGATTTTGGTCGTAAATAATAATTCTTAAATACTTATAATCATGAAAAAACCGATTGATTTAAAGCAGGAAATGGAACGTACGTTGGCTACTCCACGTTGTAAATACGATGGTTTATCCAAACTATTTTTTCTCTCTATGGATATAGTTGCTGGAAAAAAAACAACGCTGCCAAAAGTTATATTTTTGGAAATGCTCGCCTCTATTCCTTATCGGAAATGGGAAGCACGTCACTATGTGCGTTTAACATTTTCATATCGTAAACAATCGGTTGTAGAACTGGCTTCTAAAATGGTTGAGTGGAGTCGCGATGCGCAAGATAATGAATATTGGCATCTGTTGGTTTTGAACGAACGTTTTAAAGAGTTGGGAGGTTCGCATCCTTGGTATTTGAATGCTTTTATAACACATCTTGCGTTGTACGGATATATGGGTTTTTCTTGGTTGTTGACGCGTTTAAGCATGCGTAAAGCTTTGCTCTTTAATGCTCAATTTGAAGATCATGCCGAACATACGTATGCCGAATTTGTACGTGATAATTTGTCGTTATTTGACGAACCGATGACGAACAATGTCGTACGTGAATATGCAGACGTGAGTAATTGGGGCGATATTTTTTGTCGTATAGCGCTCGACGAACGTGACCATCGCAACAAAAGTTTTATCGCTGCTGGAAAACCTGAGTTGGTAGCTAACTCGGAAGGAATTTAATATGACTGAATCACTAAAAAAAGCCTTGACTAGTCAAGGCTTTTTTTAGTGATGAGTTACGCACCAAAATCGTCGAACATTAAATTTTCGCGAGGTACGCCAAGATTGTAAAGCATACCTTCTACCGCTTTGCCCATCGGACCAGGTCCGCACATGTAGTATTCTACATCTTCTGGAGCTTCGTGATCTTTGAGGTACATTTCATAAATCACGTTGTGTACAAAACCAGGCGTGTATTTTACGCCAGCAGCATCTGCTTCTGGATCTGCTCGGTCGAGTGCCAAATGGAAAGAGAAGTTAGGGAACTCCTTTTCTATGGCTAAAAAATCTTCTAAATAGAATACTTCGTTAAGAGCTCTCGCTCCGTAGAAATAGGACATTTTTCGGTTGGTTGTACGCAACGTGTGCGTCATGTGCATAATTTGTGCCCGCAATGGAGCCATACCTGCTCCACCACCAATCCACATCATTTCATTGGTTGAATCGAATAATGGATGGAATTCACCATATGGACCACTCATCGTTACTTTGTCACCAGGTTTTAATGAGAAAATATAGGAAGTTGCAATACCGGGCATCACATCTACAAACCCTGGACCTTGTTCTTTTGGTTTGAATGGAGGTGTGGCGATACGCACTGTTAACATTATTTTGTCGCCCTCGGCAGGATAGTTTGCCATGGAATATGCGCGTACGGTTGGTTCTGTGTTAGTGCATTTCAAACCAAAAAGACCAAAACTTTCCCACGCTTTTAGGTAGGCATCACCAATAAGTGATTTGTCAATATCTTTGTTGTAGTCCATTGTGAAAGTAGGGATATTTATCTGCGCATACGATCCAGGTATAAAATCCATGTGTTCGCCTTTAGGTAGAGCCACAACAAACTCTTTGATAAAAGTAGCGACATTTTTATTAGAAATAACTTCACATTCCCACTCTTTAACACCCAAAACGGATTCTGGAAGTCGAATACTCATGTCGCCTTTTACCTTTACTTGACAACCAAGACGCCAATTATCTTTGATTTCTCTCCGACTAAAGTGTACCGATTCAGTTGGTAAAATCTGACCACCGCCTTCATCAATTTGACAACGACATTCAGCACACGAACCTTTTCCACCACAAGCTGAAGGTAAAAAGATACCCGCATTGGACATGGCGTTGAGTACCGATGTGCCTGCAGCGACTTGAATCTCTTGGTCGCCATTCAACGTAATTTTGACGTCGCCAGAAGTCACTAAATAACGTTTGGCAATAAGTAAAAGAATAACCAACAACAGTACTACGCCTAAAAAGACAACTAAACTTGTAGTGATTATCAATGAATTAATTTCGAGTAACATAGTTATTTTTGATTAAAAGTTGAAGGGCAGCTTTCGAATTTCGCATTCCTCAAATCTTTGTTTTATTTCTTGAAATTATTAAATTTTTAGACCGCTGAAACATAAAAAAGCGAGAGACATAAGCCCAACTGTAATGAATGTGATACCTAATCCGCGTAATGGAGCAGGGACGTTAGAATATTCTAATTTTTCGCGAATGGCAGCCAACCCTACGATGGCTAATATCCAACCAAATCCCGAACCTAGTGCGTAAGCAAAAACATCGAGAAGACTTGTCAATGCTTTGGGGTCTGTGGCTGATAAGCCAGCACGTTGTTGCATAAAGAGAGCGCCACCCATGATGGCACAGTTTACAGCAATCAATGGTAAAAAAAGACCTAATGAGGCGTAAAGAGATGGGGAGAATTTTTCGACTATCATCTCTACTAATTGTACAATAGCAGCAATAACAGCGATAAACAAAATGAAACTCAAATAACTTAAGTCCAAAGTTGCAAAATTATCGCCTAACCAAGAGAGTGCGCCAGCTTTTAGCACATGAGTTTCTAAGAGGTAATTCACTGGTAACGTGATTAGCAATACGAAAGTTACTGCGATACCTAAGCCAAGTGATGTTTTTACATTTTTCGATACTGCCAAGTATGAACACATACCTAGGAAGTAAGCGAAAATCATATTATCCACAAAAATCGATCGTACGAATATACTTAAAGCATTTTCCATATTTTGTTGAGTTTGAAGTTAAAAGTATGACGGCAATTAGTTCTCTTTTATAGTCACTTTTACAACGTTATTTTTATTCTTTTTCTTGAAGATCTTTATCTACTGAACGATGCACCCAAATATAGCAAGCTACTAGAATCATTGCCATGGCAGGCATCATCATTAATCCATTATTGAGGTATCCTGCGTCGTACCAACTTTGTGGAACGAGTTGAAAGCCAAGTAACGAACCTGAACCAAATAGCTCGCGAAAGAAAGCGACCACAATTAAAATAATGGAATAACCAATTCCATTTCCTAAACCATCTAAGAAAGCTAATCCTGGCTTATTACTCATCGCAAATGCTTCGAGACGTCCCATCAAAATACAATTGGTAATAATTAAACCAATATAAACCGAAAGTTGTACGCTAATATCATAAGCAAATGCTTTTAGGAACTCACTCACAACTGTCACCAAAGTGGCTACCACTACCAATTGCACAATGATACGTACGCTATTAGGAATCGTTTTACGAATCAACGAAATAACCACATTGGCAAGTGCCAAGATAACAGTAACTGAAAGTCCCATTACTAAGGCTGGTTTCAGTTCCGCAGTTACTGCTAACGCAGAACAAATGCCTAAAACTTGAACAGCAATAGGATTGTTCTTACTCAGAGGACCAAGTAATGTATTTTTTAACTCCTCATTTATTTTCATAATGTCTTTCCTCCTTCGTTAGTAACTTCCACTACAGGATTTTTTTTATTTAAAAAAGCTACATAATCACCAATACAATTTTTAAGCATGGATTCCACACCTTTTGATGTAATGGTTCCACCCGAAATACCATCTACTTGATCTTGATGTTGGGCTTGTTGACCTATTTTCATCACGGCTATCGAAGTAAATACACCATTTTTCATAACTTCTTTTCCTACAAACTGATTACGGAATTTTGGGGCTACGATATTTGCCCCCAAACCTGGCGTTTCACTTGCGTGAGAAAAAAAGATACCGTAAATTGAGTTTTTATCTTCATTTAAAGCTACATAACCCCAAATAGCACCCCAAAGTCCTGCACCATTTAAAGGAATGATATATTTCGTTTGACCTTCAACTTCTGCAATATATAACGGAAACTCCTCTTTACTTGCTTTGTAATTTATATCGACTACCTCTTTGGTTATTTCTCCAGCACCATTTAATATGACATATTTTTTGATGTAGGTCACGTATAGAGCTTCAGCGTTGGCACCTTCTAGATTTACTGCGGGCAAGGAGCTCAGTATTTGTTTCTTCTTGTCCAATTCCATATTCAATTCTTGACGACTTTTGAGTGCGCCAGAAGTAAATGAAAGTAGTAACGACACAATGATAATGATGACAGACATATAAATAAAGATGTAAACGTTATTTTCTTTTTTGAAACCACGTTTTTCTTTAATCTCTTCAAATTCTGAAGCTGGCGCTTGACAAACAGGACAAACAGCAGGCGCTTTGTCACCTTCGTGTATGTAGCCGCAAACTTTGCATTTATATTTTTTTGTAGCCATAATGAGTTCCTTATTTAATAGTTGTACGTTTCAAACGTTTTTTGATATTTGCTTGTACCACATAATAGTCAATCAAGCAGCCAAAAATATTCATTAGCAAAATTGCTAACATCATGCCTTCTGGATATCCAGGGTTGAGCACACGGATGATAATGGCCATCACGCCGATTAAAAAACCATAAATCCATTTTCCCGTTTCGGTACGTGCCGAGGTGACAGGGTCAGTTGCCATAAACACAGCACCAAACGCAAAACCGCCTAATACTAAATGTTCATACCAAGGTAAATTCATGATAGCAGTATCGGCACCAAAGGTGTTAAATAGCAATCCCACAAAAGCTCCGCCCATAAATACGCTTAGCATGGTTTTCCAACTTGCAATATTGGTTACGATAAGAAGGATGGCACCAAGCAAAATAGCTAATGTAGAAGTTTCGCCTATAGAACCTGGAATGAATCCGAGAAAAGCATCCCAAAATCCTATTGGATCACCCATGATATTGTGAAAAGCTGCTGTCGATTCTGATGAAGTAGCTAATTGTCCTAATGGAGTTGCACCTGAAAATGCGTTAATTGGTTCGCCTGCTCCCCACCAAAAGGCATCACGTGTACGTACCCAAACTTGGTCGCCACTCATGGCTGTAGGATAGGCAAAAAACAAGAATGCACGGGTGATAAGCGCCACGTTGAAAATATTATAACCTGTACCACCAAATACTTCTTTGGCAAAAATAACAGCAAAAGCAGTTGCTACGGCAATCATCCAGAGAGGCGTGTCAACTGGTACAATCATCGGAATTAAAATTCCTGTTACGAGAAATCCTTCATGAATTTCATGTCCTTTGATTTGTGCGACAATAAACTCAACGCCTAAACCTACCACATACGACACCACGAGTGCAGGCAGTACGGCTAAAGCGCCAAATCCAAATTGTTCCCAAATAGTGGCATCTTGACCAATGGCCAAAAAATGTTGGTAACCGACGTTCCACATACCAAATAAAAGTGCAGGAAATAAAGCAAGTACCACTGTAATCATGGTACGTTTGGAGTCGATGGCATCGTGAATGTGCGTACCGCTTTTAGCAGTCTCATTAGGCACAAACAAAAAAGTTTTAAATCCATCGAACACCGAGTGT
>DATFIF010000106.1:0-6851 GCA_035270405.1 Paludibacteraceae bacterium
CAAAAGCACGTAACATAGCCACAACAAAGGAGAAAAAATGGTGAGCCACACATTGGGATTGACACGAAAAATGGTTTTTGGGAGAAATTCACCAGTAAATAAGACAATGAGCGTGGCAATAAGCGTTTGCAAAATATTGACTGCAAAATCGTTGTCCATAAACAGGCGCAATAGCGGCGACAACAAGGTAGCCATCTCGATACCATAAATAACTAGTGCAATATTATTCCCCACCAACAATGTGGCCAAAAATTGCTCCGAATTATTATAAAAAAGAGAAATAATAGAAGAGGTAACATTCTTACGTTTTTTATCGAGTTCAAAACGCAGTTTGTTAGAAGATAAAAAAGCGATTTCCATACCCGAAAAAAAGGCAGAAAAAAGTAGTGAAACAGCTATTATCCAATAGATTATCATTAGAGTTCGTCCTCCGTATCAATGGGAATAATTCCTTTGGTTTTACGAATTGTATAACGTGTCATGCTTTGGTTTGACTCAAATCCTTCACCCATAATTTTTTTATCGCGCTGCGTCACCACAATCGCCGAATCAGAATAAATTCGTTCGTCATTTTGACTCCAAAAAAGCTGCTGTGTTTCAAATTGATCGCCCTCAATATTGGTGGCGCGTACACTATCGTTAAGCTCCCACACACGCCGTGATTCAAAATAGCGCGCACGTTTGCAATCAATTTTAGCATCGGTATTATAAAACTCGTCAAAACGCTCCAAATGAAGCCCTTGTGGAAAATCCCAATAAGGCTCGTCCGTTTTATCGTACACACACCAAACTTTTGCAATGATACGATACCGCGTAATGCCCGAATCAGAAATTATCGTCGTGATTTCATCAACCTTCAAGCGAGGAACTTCACTCCTATTCGATATAGCTTCTGCAACAGGAGTTTTATCGCCACACGAGGCACACAAAAACAGCATAACAATCACTCCTAAAGCGATTGTTATACGAGATTGTATGACGTAGTTGATGACTCTTTTCAAAATAACAGTACTAAATTAACGACAAATAGTTGCTTCGCCAATCCATCCACCCACAAAAAATGATTTTCCAGCGCCCAAATCAGGCTCGAAAAAAATCTCTTCGGTACTTGGGAAGTAACGACTGTAGGTACGAATTAAGTCATTTGTTTTATTAATCATCTCTTCGGTTGGTTCCACTTGTTGTGCTTTGCGGAATTTATCTACTGCTACCCAATAAACCGTTTTATTTAAGGTTGCACTGTCGTAAATACCACGTGTGTTAGCATAAAGCAAACCAATTAAAATGTATGGAGCACCTTTGTTAGGGTCACGTTCAATAGATAAACGTGCAAATTCACGCGCTTTGATAGAGTTATCAAATTTAGCATTATACAGTTGCGCTATTTTATATAAATAGTCAGCTGCTTCCACATTATTTGTAGTCAAAGAAACTGCCTCTTTGTAATAGTCAATAGCTTTGGAGTACTCCTCTTTTTTATAAGACATTTCAGCACATCCATTAGCTGATTCTGAACTTGGTTTAATGTTGTGAGCATACTGAGCCGCCTTAAAAAACACATCAGAGCTACTACAGCCTAAGCGTTTGAAAAACATAATGGTGTTAGAAAGAAATTCATAATCAGCTTTTTTTGCTTGAACTTGCGATCTATATATTTTATCTAACTCAGCGCAATCGGCTACGCCAGATTGAATAAACAAACCATCTAAAGCAACATCTACTTGAGCAAAAATATCGGCATCTCTGAGCTCTTTGTTTGCTGCATTTTTTTCTAAAATTTCGTTGGCAAAAAGATAATCTTCTATAAATTTAGTAGCTCTGCTTTTATCAACATTATAAAGTTCAGAAGAAGTTACCACAAATTGTTGCAAAAAGGTAGGTTGAGCATCGACACCTAACGTCTTAACTGACTCTTCCAACCAGGTATAAGGTTGTGCATACTCAGTTGGACGATACAACAGAGCATAATAAGCTTTCATTCCTAACAAATAAGCTCTCGGTTGTCTCGCATCGTCACCAAAATATTTAATTTGGTCATCGTACAATTTCATCAAGTTGGTTACCAATTGATTTTTAACAGCAGCATCTTTTTCTTCATCAATTTGCCACGTTAAAATACGTGAGCCATACGTGTAAATGGCACGAGAAGCTTCTGGACATTCTGCATAAGCAGCTTGCCAAGGTGTTAAGGCATCAGCATAATTTTTATATTTTGCTGATTCGGCAAATAAACTGATGTTATTCAAACACGTTTCAGATACTTCAGGTGCTTCCTTTTCTGGAACTTCTGCCGTTACGGTCACATCTTCTTTATTGGTGGTTGCTTTTTTATTTTTTTGGGCTACACAACTCAAAGTGGTTGAAATAGCAAAAAATAAGATTAAAAGATTTTTCATTTTCATAATTATATAACATTTAGTGTTCTATTACTGAATACGTTGTTTGAAAAACCACAACTCATTCAGCGTTAAATTGATACCTATTTTAAAATAATTTTCACTCAAAAGTGTCTGTTGAGTTGTTCCGATATTACCATATTCAAAATTCACGTTAATCATTGTTTTGGTGGTGCGTAAGGGAAAACCCAATCCACAAGTCACTGCAACAGTTGACGTCCCAATATTATTAAATTTCACGTACGAATTAGAATAGTTCGCTCCCAATCGCCAACGCATACGATCGACATATTTATTACCATTCGGCTTATGAATGTATTCGCCACCTAAAGAAATTTTATGACGGTTGCTCAACGTATCGGTGTGTCCATAATAACGAGTTTTCGCAAATTCCTGAAACGTGTAATCTGCACCAATAGTTAAACGATCGTCAAACGTATAGGTAAAACCTGCACCATACAACGACGGGATATCAAATTTCAAAGAGTCTGAACTGGTGGTATCGCTTATAACACCGGTTGTTATTTGGCTAAAATCTCCATTTACTTTCGAAATATGATCGTATACCAAACCTATACAAAAAGCATGCCGAGCAAATTTTTCGTGATATTGTAAACCGTAACGGAAATTTATATTTTGTACATACAAATCGGACACTTGACTCGCAGCATACGTCGTCACTTCGGATGATTTTGCAGTAACTGAACGGATATTGTTGATTGACCCAAACATGTAATACATATTGACACCAAACGAAAGTCGATTCCACGCCGTAGCTGCCAACCCAAGATAGACTTGAGAAATACCACCACTTCCGTAAAACTGTTGCGTTTGAGTGAGTGTTGGGGAGATAGAATCCACAGTGCCATAATTATAGCCCACAAAAGAGTATGGAATTAAACCTACACTCATACCCATCCATCTCGTAATTGGTAATTGGAAACCCAAATAATCCAAATTACTTGTAAATGTATTCACACTACTAGAGCCTGAAGAAAAGTTAGATAACAAACCTGAAACACCAAATTCAAACAAAAAACTAGTACTATCAATGCTGCTACTAGAGGCAGGATTGGCAGGATTCATGTTGACACGACTGCGTAAGCCATAAGCCACGCCACCCATACTTTGACTTTTTGAGAAACCAGGATCTTCCAAACGTCCATAACCCAGGCGCGTATAAGGAGAATTTGTGTTATTTTGCGCTGTAATTGATACAGTTAAAAACAACAGAAATGTAACCATAATAGCTTTCACACACAGTGAATGCGTATTGTGAAACAATCGTTTAGTGTATGTCATTGTAGATGAGTATTTCGTTCAAGCCGATGAGAACTAAATTTGGTTCTGCAAAGGTGCAATTTTTTATCTGTTTCTCAAAGTATTTCGTAGTTCCACCAGTCAAAAAAGTAGAAAAATCGTGATAATTTAACTTTAATTTAGCAACCATTCCCTCAATCTCGTTTAAAATGCCCCAATATGCGCCACCAAGCATCGCTTGTTGGGTACTAGTTCCCAAATAATCAGACGGTATTTGCAGTTCTGTTTCAGGTAAATTTCCAGTAAAAAGATGCATTGCTTTTAATCGCATAGCCAATCCAGGAGCAATATTACCACCAATAAAAACGCCTTCAGCAGTTATAAAATCGTACGTAATACACGTTCCCATATCTATAACGAATGCCGCTTTATTTGGCTGCAACGACCACGCGCCAACCATAGCTGCTATACGATCGCGACCAAGCGTCGTTGGCGTGGTGTAATTCAAAGAGATGGGAAGTTTTGTAGTATGAGTCAGTTCAACAAAAAAAGTCGCCTTACGCACCATAAAATCGAGCAATGCTTGATCCGTTGGCACAACAGAACTATAAATAACGTGCGTAATGGGATATTTTTCGAAAAAAACCGCTAGTTGCAATTCATCGCACACGTCAATAAAGGTTTGGTACACCAATGTACGATGATCAAAAACAGCGATTTTAGTAGCTGTATTTCCCCTATCAATAGCTAAATTCATAGTGTGTAAGTTAGGAACGCAAAGATAATCATTAATATAACGTGCAAAAGTACTAAAAGTTATTCCTAATTTGAATCATCTGAGTAATAACTTAGTATTTACGTATCAAACTCGAAAAAATTGTATGCTGCCACTATTTTCTTCCATTTTTTTTCGTTAATTTTGCAGGCACAATTTTCAATATAGAAAATATTAAAGAATTACTAATACTGAAGCGATTACAGATATAGCGCAGTGTTGAACAACAAATTACTATGGGAAGAGCATTTGAATTTCGTAAAGCAAGAAAATTTAAGCGTTGGGGCAATATGGCTCGTGTGTTTACAAAATTAGGCAAAGAGATTACTATTGCCGTAAAAGCGAGTGGTCCCGACCCTGAAAATAATCCACGCTTAAGAGCGTTGATGGCAACGGCAAAGAAAGAAAATATGCCGAAAGAGAATGTTGAACGTGCTGTTAAAAAAGCCTCTTCAAAAGATTTTACCGACTACAAAGAGATGAATTATGAAGGATACGGACCTTTTGGCATTGCCGTATTTGTAGAGACTGCCACTGACAATACCACACGTACCGTAGCCAATGTGCGCAGCTATTTCAATAGAAATGGCGGTTCATTGGGAACGAGCGGAAGTTTAGAATTCTTATTCGATCATAAATGTGTATTTCACTTGGCGCCAAAAGAGGATGTCTCTTTGGACGATTTAGAACTCGAATTGATTGATTTCGGCGTAGATGAGTTAGTTGAAGATGAAGGAGAAATGATTATTTATGGTGAGTTTGCACAAAATTCTGCTCTTCAAACCTATTTAGAAGAAAATGGTTTTGAAATAACTAGTAGTGAATTTGTACGAATTCCAAACGAGTTAAAAACGTTGACAGAAGAACAACGCACCGCAGTCAACAAAATAATCGACAAACTAGAAGATGACGAAGATGTTCAGAACGTATATCACAATATGGCTGAACCTGACGACGAAGAATAAACTGACTTATCAAACTATAAAAATGAAGCATTAGTCCAATGCTTCATTTTTTTTCTTCAGAAAGCTCAGATAAATAAAAAAAGAGCTATCCGATTTTTGGATAGCTCTCTTTTTTATGCAATAAATAAATTTCTTATGCTTGAATACTTTCAACTGAAACATAAGATTTATTTTCACGTTTTTTGCGGAATACTACTACACCATCAACCAATGCAAACAACGTATGATCTTTACCAATACCTACGTTTTCACCCGGATTGTGAACAGTACCACGTTGACGAACCAAAATATTGCCTGCTTTAGCAAATTGTCCACCAAATATCTTTACGCCAAGTCGTTTACTTTCCGACTCGCGACCATTTCTTGAACTACCAGCTCCTTTTTTATGTGCCATTTTCTTCTAGATTTTTAAAGGTTTAAGCTACAATTTCGTTAATCATAAGTTCTGTAAAGTCTTGACGGTGTCCGTTCAATTTACGGTAACCTTTACGACGTTTTTTGTGGAATACAAGAACTTTATCTCCACGAAGGTGAGAGATAACTTCAGCAACCACTTTTGCACCTTTCACAGTAGGAGTACCTACAGCTACTTTGCCGTCATTGTCTACTAACAATACATTTTCGAACTCAATTTTAGAGCCACGTTCGGCTTCATTCATGCGGTGTACAAATAATTTTTTGCCCGCTTCTACCTTGAATTGTTGTCCAAGGATTTCTACAATTGCATACATTTGCTGTAAAAATATTTAATTAGATCGGGAGGTGAGTTACCAAAATCAACTTGATAGAGCTACTTTTTAACCTCTTTACGAATCGGACTGCAAAAGTAAGACTTTTTTTTTAGTTGTGCAAACGTTTTCTGAAAAAAATAGTAAAGCGTGATAAAACTGCAATTATTAGTCTGTTTCAACCATTTATTTCAAAGAATTTGCCACAGTAATCAAGTGACAAGCAACCACTCCAGCCGTTTCGGTGCGCAAACGGCTACTGCCAAGAGTTACTGCTTGAAATTGGTTTTTGAGGGCTAACTCAACCTCTTGGCGACTAAAATCGCCTTCTGGACCAACCAATACCAAGACATCGGCATTTGGTGGACAAACGTGCATTAAATGCGGTTTCTCATCTTCGTAACAATGCGCTATAAAACGGTTCGGTTCCATCGTGGAATCAATAAAATCGGCAAACGCAATCATCGGATTAAGTTTGGGTACAAACGCTTTAAGCGATTGTTTAGAAGCAGAAATTAGTAATTTTTCAATACGTTCTGGTTTAATTACTTTGCGTTCAGAATAGCGGCATAACAGTGGTGTAATCGTATCAACGCCAATTTCGGTAGCTTTTTCTATAAACCAATCGAAACGATCGCTATTTTTGGTGGGAGCCACTGCTAAATGTACTCGAAACGGACGTTTTTCGAAATCAGACTGCACAGAAAGCACACGCACCTCGGTGTGT
>DATFIF010000107.1:0-3064 GCA_035270405.1 Paludibacteraceae bacterium
TGTGACCCAAGAATAATCTGATATTTGAAATCTTTCAACATATTAGAGCACTTGAAATAAGCCTAAAAAAACTATTCCGTAAGTTTTTGCTAACAAATAGTAATAGACTAAACTGTATAAAACACCACTGACCATGATAAATTTCGACAACATCGATGCGTGACGCAAAGCTTGGCTATAGTTGCTCCATAAAAGTACTAACAGACAAATACTGGGTGCCACAACAGCAAATAAATAATAACGTAAGCTCGTGGATTCATCATTTGGCAAGTGGAAATAAGTAATAATCAACCATCCTAAAGCTGCCACAGAAATCACCACCAATGCGCTCACAATCACTTTTGTCCATTTCAAGCCCCATACAATGGCTACGGTACGACATTCCATTTCACGATCGCCATATTCATCTTGCATATCTTTGATGAGTTCACGAATAAGTGTCCAGATAAATGCAAACACCGCAAATCCTGAAACCCACAGATACAAGGTTTTAATCACTGGTGTTTCTTGAATCAAATCACCATAATTTTGCGCAAGTAGAGCACTTTCGATAATGACAGGCAGTAGTGGTACTAAAGCGGCCGACAAGGCAACAATAACATTCCCAATTAAGAATTGACGTTTGTATGACGCTGAATAGAACCAGAGCATACCAGGAACAACTACAAAAATCAGTCCAACGGTCATATTGCGCAGAATAATCGCAATTACTAAGCCGATGATAACTCCAGTAATTGTCAAAAACTGATATAATTGCATAGCAGCAGATTTTTCGATAATAGTACCAATTAAGAGGCGATCAGGCCTATTTATTCGATCTATTTTTAAGTCGAAATAATCATTTATGACATAACCGCCTGCAGCAATAAGCATGGTGGCAAGAATGATACAACTTAACATCCAAAATGGAGTGAGCGTGTTGATATGAAACATCGCTAGAGTAGGAACGATGATAGCTTTTGCCATCAACAGTTGTATGATGAGTATGAATAGTAGATTTTTGTAACGAATCAATTTGAACATGACTGTTGTGTTTTAGTTAGTTATTGGTTTATTTTGGTTGATTTCTTACAAATTACCATCCAAATGCTTCTTCTCCATTCATCCAGTGACCTTGTGCTTTTAAAACCTGTTCTATGACGTCTCGTCCACAACCTTCGCCGCCGTTTTTGTCGCTGATATAGCAAGAAATAGCTTTAATTTCAGGAGCTGCATCGGCAGGACAAACTGGCACGCCAGCGATTTTCATCACTTGATAATCAGGAATATCATCGCCCATATACATCACATCTTCTGCCTTTAAGTTGTTTTTGGCAAGAAAATCATTAAAATCTGTCATTTTATGATGTGAAGCCATATAAATATGTTGAACACCCAAGTCGCTGAAACGGATACGGACAGCTTCTGTTTTTCCTCCCGTGATAATGGCAATTGGATATCCTTTTTTTACGGCTAAATGTAGAGCATAACCATCTTTGATGTTAATCATTCTCATCGGTTCTCCATTGATAGCTATCGGAATGCAAGTAGCTGATAGTACGCCGTCGATGTCAAAAGCAAAGGCTTTTACTTGATTTAAAGCTTGTTTGAAATTCATATAAATTAGTTGATAGGTTTAGTAGGTTCTATATTTTCTGTTAATAATTGATAGACTTTTTGCCATTCGGGATTTTGTGCGAGCAACTGTATCTGTTTGGTTATCACTAATTGGTCGCCACGTTGGGCTGGACCCGTTTGCGCCTCAGTGGGAGAGAGTGTTTTCAACTTGTTCACAGTTTCTGTAATGAGCGGCATCAAAATGTCAAATGGTAAATTTCGCTCGGCAAGCAATTGCTCTGCGATGGTGTATAAATAGTTTGTAAAATTACAAGCGAATACGCCTGACAAATGAACAAAACTCCTATCTTCGTCATTAACCACAAAAATACGATGCGATAATTCATTAGCAATAACTTTCAGATTTTCAATGCTTTCATCAGAATTTGCAGTAATTAAAAATGGCACTTCACTGAAATCTACCAACTTGGTTTTACTGAATGTTTGAAATGGATAAAATACACCAAAATTCTTTTGTTTTTTACTAAAAAGGCTCATTTTGATGCTTCCAGAAGTGTGTACGTGCAGTCCATTCGTGATGGGAACGGTGTTAATAACTTCTTCTAAAACATCATCTTTGAGCGCGTAAATATAGAGGTCAGCTGTGGGTGTTATTTCTGTTAAATTAGTTGTAAAGGTTGCTCCAATGTGTTGTGCCAACGTTTTCGCCGACACTTCTGTGCGGCTATAAACTTGAATAATATCAAATCCTGCTTTGTGCAGTGCCAATCCCAATTGCGTAGCTAAATTTCCAGCACCAATGAGGACAATTTGTTTACCTGTTTTCATCAATACTGATTATGGTGAATTTTCTCATATAGCAATTTTTCTTCATCGTATGGTTTGCGCTCTTCGTCTTTATAGCCGATGGTTATCATACATAAAACACGCAGATTTTCAGGTATTTGCAGCTCTTTTTTTACGTATTCTTCAGCTGTAGTTTGTTCATTATATTGGCGTTTGTGCACTTGTACCCAACAACTGCCAAGGTCTAAATCGGCAGCCGCCAATTGTATCAAAATGGCAGCAATAGAGGCGTCTTCATACCAAATATCACTTTTATCAGCGTCGTAGGCAACTACAATTGCCAAAGGAGCTTCTGCTACAAATTTGCTGCCAAATTCCCGACAAGCTGATAGGTTGGCTAAGCGGTCTCGGTTATCAACCACCACAAATTCCCAACCGTTGGATCGTTTTGATGCTGGTGACATCAAAGCAGTACGCAGAATTGCAGCAATCTTTTCAGCTTCTACAGGCTTATCGAGGTATTTCCGGATACTTCGGCGATGTTTTACTAAATCGTAAAATGTTTTCATAATGAATTACTTATACACGATAAGTGGTTTTAATCTACAAAGATACGATTTAACACTGAATATTGCCAAATAAATTTTCTGTTTACACTTATTTACGGCTTTTTCATAGATTTTCTATGTAAAAAATAGCATCGTGTAAGCCATTGTAGAGG
>DATFIF010000108.1:0-7357 GCA_035270405.1 Paludibacteraceae bacterium
TTCGTCAGCCAACCAAATCGCGAAAAGTGGATGGTTGTACTCTTTTCCTTTTTCAAAACTTATTTCGAGTTTTGTTCCTCTGTTTTCAACTCCGTATTCCACACGCATCGGCGCAGGCACTTCTTTTTTTATTTTCTTTGCAGAAACATTCAACGACAAAAGTATCATGGCGATAAATAATATTCTGATTTTCATAATAATAGTTCTTTTAGATTGTTTTCCAATACGAAAGTGTATCCCATTATATTTTGACTATCAAACCAATGGTGGGTAATAAGATCCCATTAACGTTATCTTCAACCTCTCTTAACACATAACGCGTATTATCACTAGGATTAATTACCGGTTCTCCTGTTTCTTTATCTTTATTGGTGTAAATCGGCACGCCTTGCGTCTTAAATACATACGCATTTTGCACATCAGCATAAATATTTAACGCCCATTTTTTAAAATAAAATTCTTTGTCAATTCTAATATCAAGTTGATGCGTATCTTTCAATCGATTAGAGTTATAACGCGAAAAGTCGAGATACGGTTGGTTCGTAATATCCCAAGCTGCAATAAGAGTGGATGTGTTCTCATCAATTGGCGTATAAGGCGCACCGCCCACGTAACGCCAGCGGGCTGAAATATTCCAGTTTTTGGGAAGTTTATAACTCGCAATCAAATTGACCATGTGACGAGTATCCCACGACGATGGACGATAAACATTATCCTTGTCGGTAAATTCGCTTCGGAAATAGGTGTAGGTGGTGGTGACGTTGATTTTCTTTAATTCTATCATTTTAAACAAAAATTCAACGCCATAAGCACGACCTTTTCCTGTGGAAACAATCTCTTCATCGCCTATTTGTCCATAATCAGCACCTTTGCTAGCAATGCTCAATCCATCGCTCACAGAAAGTGGATAGTGTTCGTATTGCTTGTAAAAACCTTCCACTGAAAGTTTCAGCGCTTCTATCGGACGAAATTCAAACCCCAAAATAGCTTGGTTCGAAATAATATATTTTAAATTCTCATTTCTATTGACATAATCACCTGCGGTATTTCTAAAACCCATCGTGGTGTAAGCTGGTTGCGCAGCATAGCGACCAATATTACCATTCACATCCCATTTCTCGCTAAGCGCATACGATACCGAAAAACGTGGAGATAGTTGATTGAGCGGATTGCTCATATTTTTATTGAAATTATTACCAATGGTGCTTATTCCAAACGACAGTTTCAACTTGTCTTGAAAATATTCATCCGAAACTTGTCCAAAAATCTGATAACCCCAAAGATTTAGTTTGGTGCTATAATTTAAGTCGTAAGGTGCATTATTGACAAAGATACTTCGGGAAGTCTCATTGGTATAATGAGAATAACGCAAACCTGCACCCACTTTGAGTTTCACTGGTAAATTGAGGAAATCACGCTCGTAGCGCAACTTATTTTCTGCTTCATCCGACAGGTAATCGGATATTTTAGCATTACTTTCGTCGTTATTCAGATATTTATAGTTGCGGTTACGCAACATGTTGCGGCTCAATACCCATTGATCAATATAGTTTCTACCAAAATGTTTATAAATCAATCCAGTAGTGTAGTTCCATTGTTTATAAATTGGCAGATATGAAAGGAGGTATTTTTGTGATTCAGAACCAGTTTCCTGTAGGTCAGTATTGAGTGACAAATTGTCGATAGCACCAAGTCCAATAAAAGTCAATTCATTCTTTTTATCTATTTCATACTTGTATTTTAGCTGAAAATCGTTGTAAGTAGGTAAAAAAGGTAAGCCAATGGCCTTGAATAGAAGTTGCAAGTAAGATTGACGAGCTGATACAATAAAAGTTGATTTTTTACCAATCGGTCCATCCACCGTCAACGCAGCGTCAGAAGCGCCAACCGAAAGTTTAGCGTGCACACGATCTTTACTACCATCTTTCTGACGAATTTCCATTACCGAACTCAATGCGTTAGTACGATTGGCAGGAAATGCGCCCGTATAAAAATTGATTTCGCGCACAAAGTCGGGATTGATAATACCTACAGCTCCGCCTGACGATCCTTGTGTGGCAAAATGATTGATAACGGGAATTTCAACTCCATCGAGATAAAAGACATTCTCCGAAGGCCCTCCGCCACGAACAATCAAGTCGTTACGATTTGGATCAGTAGCTCCAACACCTGGTAACGCTTGTACCACTTTTGATATATCGCGGTTGGCGCCAGCACTTTTTTCAATTTCCTGTACTCCAACGGATAAAACTGAAATGGGACTTTCGATACGTTTCAAATTAAAATTGGGACGCACGACCACTTCTTCAAGAAGCAACGCATCTTCAGGAACCGCAATATCCACAAACGTAGACTGATTTCCCTGAACTTGAATTTCAGCTGAAATAGTAGTTTCGAAACCAACATAACTCACTCTTAAACGCACAAATCCAGGGTCAATGCCGGTAAAGATGTAATTTCCGTCTAAGTCGGATGTGGATCCTATGTCAGTTCCCTGAACAAGAATATTTGCAAACTCAATAGGTTCATTGGTTTTTGCATTATAAACTTTACCCTTAATAACCCCTTTTTGGGCAAATAGTGAAAAGGACAAAACAATAAAACTAAATAATATCCAACTTCTTTTCATGTTCATAAACAAATAAATGTGTCGGTCGTCCTTTTTTTATATACTTACAATAAATGATTCATCACTCGTTAAGGAAATTATTACATCCTTATTTAATTGGAACGTATTGATCATGCAATTTACGAGCATAAACTAAAGCCTCTGGATTGCCCAAATTTATTAATTCGGGATTTAATTTGGGAATACGTACCAATGTACCAACTTCCACATTATCCGGATTAGAGAATTTATCTTTATTCGCTTCGTAAATATACACCCAAAAATCTTTATGTCCATAGTATTTTTGCGCCATAAGCGTCAAGCGACCACCTTCAGGCACACGTATGCTGGCTATAAATTCAGTGTAAACACGTGGTTGATCAAACGCAGTCGGCTCTACAACTTCTACCGCCGATATTGAATCAGAGACGTTAACAACAGGATCAACGATTAGAGTCTGTTCATTTTTCCAGAATTGACATTTGTTGACCGCTGACGTAACTGAAGTTTTGATTTCAGAACCATAAAAATAGTAAGCAGCAAAAGCGCCACCACAGAATCCAAGTATGGCAAGCAGTATCCACAACCACGTCAATTTCAGTTTCTTTCGTTCTGGTACTAAAGATGCATTCGTTGAAATACTATTCAAAAGAGGTTTTGATTCTTCGATGGTAGCAACGGGTGTATAACGACGCTCTGTAGGTTCTGGTTGAATAGGAACAGGAGTTTCTAAACTTTCATAAGTTACCACTTCTGGTTCGTTTTCAGTAGGAATTTCTTGTTCGTTGATAGACGACAGTATCGTTTGAATTTCGACAGCTTGATTCGCCAATTTTTGTAAAGGAGATGTTTTGGATGGTTCAGCAGGTTTCACTACTTCTCCCTCTAATGAAGTGGTTTCAAGATGCGCAAATGGTTCATTCACGCGCTCTTTTAAACCTGTTTCGGGTGCAAAAACCACTTTGTAATGACCACTAATTTCAATGGGTTCGCCAGTTTGCACATTGACACTGCGACGCGGTTCAACCCACTGCAAACGAAAAGTTCCAAGTCCAGAAATTTTCACATTTTTCTCGCGAAGCAGAGCTTCCTGAAAAACATCTTGAAAAGTAGTTACAAACAGGTCAGCATTTTTCTTCGTAATCGCTATTCGACGTGCTAAAGCATCGGTCAAATCAGAAACATTTACTTTTTCGTCGCTCATGATTGTGATTGATTTTTAAGTTTGTCTTTAAAAGCCCCTGTAACTCGAAAAGCAGGAGTCAGTTTTTGTGGTATCAACATACGTTTTTGAGTGGTTGGATTGACAGAGACGCGTTGCGCTCGTTTACGAACTTCGAGAACGCCAACTCCCAAGAGAGCGACTTGGTTTCCCTCGGTCAATTGTAGATTAACCTCTTCAACAAATGCAGCCAAATGCGCAGCACTCTCTTTTTGAGAGATACCTAATTTTTTAGACAATTCTGCCTGTAATTCTTTGTTGTTCACGACAATAGTATTAAATTAAATATGGGTGCAAGTTACATTTTTTTTTGCAATAGTACAAATGCTCTATGTTACTTTGCCATAAAGGTCAAAAGTTTCAGCACCCGTAATCAAAATAGGATAAATAGACCCGATTTGTAAAGAGGCATTTTCACCAATTGGCACTAAAACTTCACCATCTACTTCGGGAGAATCATATTCGGTGCGACCAATAAAAAAATCGCCCTCTTGACGATCAATCATCACATTGAGCGTACGACCGATTTTTTGTTGATTTATTTCCGCAGCAATACCCTCTTGAAGAGACATAATTTCATCAACGCGTTGTTGTTTCACTTCAAAAGGAATATCATCGGAATAGGTTTTGTTAGAATAGGTTCCCTCTTCGTCTGAATAGGCAAAAGCGCCTAATCGTTCAAAACGAATGGCTTTAATAAATTGCTTTAACTGCTCGATATCTTCTTCTGTTTCACCTGGATGTCCAAGTAACAGTGTAGTTCTCAAATGAATACCCGGAACTTCTTCTCGAAGTTGATGCATCAAATCATACGTTTGTGCGGATGTAATGTGTCGGCGCATTTTAGTCAACATATTATCTGAAATATGCTGCAAGGCAATATCTAAATAGTTACAAACATTGTCGCGCTCGCGCATCACACGCAAAATATCAAATGGAAATTGGGTAGGATAAGCGTAATGCAAACGCAACCATTCCACGCCAGGAATATCGGATAAACGTTCGATTAATTCGGGCAATTTTAAAGATTTATACAAATCCATGCCATAATACGACAAATCTTGAGCAATAATCTGAAACTCCTTAACGCCTTGCGAAGTCAACCAGCGTACTTCTTGCTCAATATCTTCGATAGAACGGCTTTGGTGATGACCTGTAATAATAGGAATGGCGCAATAGGAGCACATCCGATTGCAACCTTCCGAAATTTTAACATACGCGTAGTGAGGTGGCGTTGTGATGACGCGTTCTAAATCAAAATGAGGTTGAAACTGTTTCCCTAAATCTGCAATCAGTTCGTTATAATTAAATTTACCGTAAAACTTATCTACTTCGGGAATTTCAATTTGTAACTCTTTCAAATAACGTTCAGATAAACAACCCATCACAAACAATTTTTTGAGTTGCTTGGCTTGCTTACGAGCCGCAAATTGGAGAATCATTTCGATACTTTCTTCTTTGGCATCGCCAATAAAACCGCACGTATTAATGACTACAATATCCGCATCAGGTTCTGACGCATCGTGACGAACGCTGTAGCCAACGGTCTGCAGTTGTCGCATCAAATGTTCGGTATCAACTAAATTTTTAGAGCAGCCTAATGTTATAAAATCTATCAACATAATTTATTCTAGCCAAGTAATGAATCTACAAATTCTTCTTTATTAAACACTTGCAGATGTTCGAGACCTTCGCCCAAACCAATATACTTCACAGGCACTTTAAATTGATCTGAGATTCCGATAACAACTCCGCCTTTCGCTGTACCGTCTAATTTGGTGATTGCCAACGCTGTTACCTGAGTCGCTTTAGTGAATTGTTTCGCTTGTTCAAACGCATTTTGACCCGTCGATCCATCCAAAACCAAAAGTACTTCGTGCGGCGTATCAGGAACGACTTTGCTCATCACATTACGAATTTTGGTTAATTCATTCATCAAATTAACTTTGTTGTGCAAACGCCCAGCCGTATCAATTATCACAACGTCGGCATTGTTAGTTTTAGCAGACATCAACGTATCAAAAGCCACTGAAGCTGGATCAGCACCCATTTTTTGTTTAACAACTGGCACACCTACTCTCTCACCCCAAATGATTAACTGTTCGATAGCAGCGGCACGAAACGTATCAGCAGCTCCAAGATAGACCGTTTTTCCTGCTTTTTTAAAGTGATAGGCCAATTTCCCAATAGTGGTTGTTTTCCCAACACCATTAACGCCCACAACCATAATTACATAAGGCTTAGCAGGAAGCGGCGCCGAAAAATCGAGAGAAGCCGTCGTGTCATTTTCTGAGAGTAATTTTACAATTTCTTCTTTCAAAATCACGTTGAGTTCAGCCGTATTAATGTATTTATCACGAGCCACTCGCTCTTCGATACGCTCAATAATTCGTAATGTAGTTTCAACACCTACATCGGAAGTTACCAACGCTTCTTCTAGGTTATCTAAAACCTCTTCGTCAACTTTTGATTTGCCAGCAACGGCACGAGTCAGTTTCTCAAACACCGTATCTTTTGTTTTGGACAAACCAGAATCTAATGTTTGCTTCTTTTCTTTGTTGAAAAAATTAAAAATTCCCATAATTATTGCAATATACTAAGTGAGCTACAAAAATACATTTTTTTTCGATTTTAACAATAAAAAAGTCCTCATATCTTTGATACAAGGACTCTTTTGTTATTGTAAAGATAACAATATCTTATTTTGTAAAAAAATCTTTTACTTTATCGTTCAATACCATTTCTTCGTGGAAGACATAAGCTCCAGATTTTGGTGATTTCACCATCTTGATTACTTTGGCGTAACCACGACCCTCACCTTTTTGCAGTGTTGCAACCGATTTCTTTGCCATAGTAGTTTATCTTATTTAATTTCTTTATGAACAGTTACTCTTTTCAAAATCGGATTATACTTTTTCAACTCTAAACGAGCTGTTGTATTTTTACGATTTTTGGTTGTAATATAACGAGAAGTACCTGGCATACCACTATCTTTATGCTCTGTACATTCTAAAATTACTTGACCTCTTGCTTCTTTTGATTTTTTAGCCATTTTGCTTTTCTCCTAAATTAAGCGATGATACGAATATTTTTCCAATCGCAATACCCTTTGGCTACAGCATCTTTAAGTGCAGCATCCAAACCTTTTTTGTTGATGGTACGTAGACCTGCAGCTGATGTTTTCAGGCTGATCCAGCATTCTTGCTCTACATAATAGAACTTTTTAGAAAATAAATTCACATCAAACGAACGTTTTGTACGACGTTTTGAGTGTGAAACATTATTCCCAATCATTGCTTTTTTACCGGTAATCTGACAAATTTTTGACATTTTACTATTATATTTTTGCGTTTTACATTCCCTGAAAAGAGTGTGCAAAGGTAATAGATTATTTCATATTAGCCAAGTGTTTTGAAAATATTTTTCAAAAAAGTGACTTTCAAACCTCTTTTCTATTTTACACCAATACCTTCGTACACAAAACCTGCTTCACGTAACTCATTTCCATCGTAAATATTACGACCATC
>DATFIF010000109.1:0-5086 GCA_035270405.1 Paludibacteraceae bacterium
GTGAAACATTTCTCTCAAAATTTTCAATTAGTGCGTTCAAAATTGAAACAGATAGAGGAAAAAGACCGCATTCGTCAGTTTCAACCGCCAGTTGATGGAGAAGAGATTATGCGTATTTTCGGGTTAGAGCCATGTAGTCTAGTTGGGGAGTTAAAAGCTCAAATTAAGGAAGCTATTTTGGACGGTATTATTTCCAATGAACACGATGCTGCTTACAATTTGTTACTTGAATTAGCTGCAGAAAGAGGTTTGAAACCTATTTCTTAACTTAAAATCTCACTTTCAATTTTCTGTAACTTCTCTTTATTCGCTAAGAGAAGCAATTTTTTTTCTTACAATCTTTTTATCTTATCACTTGATTATTAAAATTTTAATAAGTTTTAATACCGTTTTCTACTTGAGTTTATCTGGCGATTGTTTAGTTAAAAACAAGAGGTTATGCGATCTATTTTTTCTTATGTTACACTTTTTTTCAATTGCCTTATTATAAGGGTATGTACTAGCTAAAAAAGAGTGCTTTTTTATTAAAAAAGCTTTGATTATTGTTGGTTTTTGTGTATTTTTGTCGTTTATATCTAATTGTATTCTATTTTGAAAAACAAATCATTATGAGTAATAAGAAATCTCAACTTCTTGATAGCGATATTTTCTCTCATCTCACTTCTATTGGTTATTTACCTCGTTGGTTTGTTCTTTTTCTTGATGCAACGTTGTGTGCAGTTGCTTTTTATATTGCTTACGCTCTTTCCTTGAAATTCTACTATTTTCGTTTTCCAATGCAGGAAGTGGCGATGGAAACCCGTATGCTAATTACTGTTGGCTCACAAATTTTTTTCTTTTGGGTTTTTCATACCTACTCTGGAATTTTACGATATTCAAGTTATGTTGATATTGTTAAGTTGTTGATGGCTATTGGATCAAACCTGATAGCTCTCTTTGCCATGCATTATACCTGTTATTTTTTCTTTGGCGAAGGAATTTTTTTGCGTGCAGGTATTTTGGTTTATGGAGTTATCGCTTTTTTATTATTATTGTCGGTACGTTTGACAGTCAAAACGGTGTATGATTACCTCGTGGTACATAATGGACAAGTAGTTCCTGTGGTGGTTTATGGCACTCAATCGGCAGGTATTAGTATCGCTAAAATGATTCGTTCTGCGACTGATTCAAAGTATCGTTTGGTTGGTTTTTTAGGTGATACACACAACGATCATGACAAATCTATTTTTGGGATTCCAGTAATTTCGGCTAATGACCCGAAAAAATTAGTACAATTTTTAACGCGGAAAAAAGTGCGTTCTGTTATTGTTTCTCCACTTAAAATGAAAGATATTGACTTAACTCACGATTTAGATTTCTTTTTGGAGCATGACATTGAAATTCTTACGATACCCTCAATGAACGAATGGCATGAGGGCGATCAATTGGTAGATGTGAATAAAGATTTAAAAAACATTCAAATTGAGGAGTTGTTGAATCGTCGCCCGATTGAGATTGAGAAAACGCACATTATCGAACAAGTTAAAGGTAAAGTGGTTATGGTAACTGGTGCCGCTGGTTCTATCGGTAGTGAAATTGTGCGACAATTAGTTCATTACAGTCCTCAATTGCTAGTTCTTGTTGATAATGCAGAAACTCCTTTACATCTTTTGAAATTGGAGCTGGAAGAGATGAAAGTTAAATGTCTCTATGTAACTTGTATTGGTGATGTTCGCCATTTTGAGCGTGCTGAATATATCATGGAATCGTATCGGCCTGATATTGTTTATCATGCGGCTGCTTACAAACATGTTCCGATGATGGAAGATGCTTCCAGCGAATGTGTTATTGCGAATGTTTATGGTACAAAAAACATGGCAGATTTGTCTGTAAAATATGGCGTTCAAACGTTTGTGATGGTTTCTACCGATAAGGCTGTAAATCCAACGAATGTCATGGGAGCATCTAAGCGTATTGCGGAAATTTATGTACAATCGTTATTTAACAAATTGAATGTATCTAATACTTCACCAACTAAATTTATCACTACGCGTTTTGGTAATGTGTTGGGTTCCAATGGTTCAGTTATCCCTTTGTTTAAGCGACAAATAGAAAAAGGTGGCCCGATAACTGTGACGCATCCTGATATTATTCGTTATTTCATGACTATTCCAGAAGCTTGCCAATTGGTTTTGGAGGCTGGATCGATGGGAAAGGGCGGTGAGATATTTATTTTCGATATGGGAAAGCCAGTAAAGATTGTCGATTTGGCTCGTAAAATGATTCGTTTGGCAGGTCATAAACCAGATGTTGATATTGAAATTTCTTATACAGGACTTCGCCCTGGCGAAAAGTTATACGAGGAATTATTAAATATTAAAGAATCGACTCAACCTACATATCATGAAAAAATAATGATAGCTAAGGTGAGAGAGTATGATTTTAATCAGGTTGAACATGAAATTGCCGAATTGCTGAAATATGCTAATCTTTATAAAAATTACATGGTAGTCTCTAAAATGAAAGAAATTGTACCAGAATATGTGAGTAAGAATTCGCAATATGAACGCTTAGATATGGAGATGAAAAAATAATGCCAATTATTCTATTAAATTTTTTATACAGTTATCCTTTTGTTTTTATTTTAATTACAGGAGCATTGGGTTTTATTTTTATGCCTTTGGTTTTAAAAATTGCCAAGGAAAGAGATTTTGTTGTAAAGCCTAACAAAAGGACTTCACACGTAGGAGCGATTCCGACGGTTGGTGGACTTGATATTTTCATATCATTTTTAATTTTCTATATTATATTTTCGTTCAACCATTTGGAATATTCTCATTACTTAATGGCTGGAGTAACGTTAATTTTGATGACAGGTTTTGTAGATGATTTGATTGATTTATCTGCCATTATCAAATTAGCCGGTGAAGTCATAGCTGGATCATTTCTAATTGTCTTTGCCGACATTCGCATCACCAGCTTATTTGGTCTGTTTGGTATTTACGAGTTGTCCCTGTTTTGGAGTTATATCATCTCTTTTGTATCATTAGTTGTCATCACCAATGCATTAAATCTAATTGATGGTGTCGATGGCTTGGCTTCTGGACTTGGCATTTTGTATTCGCTCGTATTTGCGCTCTATTTTCAAGCGATAGGCGATGTTCACATGGCTGTTTTGGCTTATGCCTTAATTGGTTCATTGGCAGTTTTCTTTTTGTACAATGTGTTTGGCGGTTCACGCCGTAAAATATTTATGGGAGATTCTGGGTCGTTGTTGTTGGGTTTTATGATGTCGTGGTTTGTATTCCACTTCATACAATTGAATGCTGCTCCACAAGTGTTGCCACCGTTTTTGGTTGTTTCTGCTGCGCCAGCTGTTACATTTTGTATCTTATTTGTGCCTTTATTCGACACGATGCGTGTTATGATTACACGTCTCAAGAAGAAAACATCACCATTTAAGCCAGATAAAAATCACATGCATCATCTCTTGTTGAAAATTGGATTGAAACATCGTGAAGTTACGTTTGTGATGCTTTTGGTGTCTCTTCTTTTTATTGGGTTAGCTTTTATTGGTCGTCATTGGCACAATGAAGTGCTACTACTAATCTCCTTTGCTATAGGAAGCGTGTTTGTATTTATAGTGTGGAAACTTGTGGATAAAAAGTCATTAGATAAATAATAAAATTATTACTTATGTATTTAGAACGTAAAATTGCTATTGTCGGTCTTGGTTATGTTGGTTTACCTTTAGCCATAGAATTTGGTAAAAAATACCGTGTCTTAGGTTTTGATATTAATACACAACGTGTATCAGAATTATCCAGAGGAGAAGATTGTACGTTGGAAGCCGATTTGGTAAGTATGCAACAAGCAACTGAATTATTTAATAAAAATGCTGAGAAGGGCTTATCTTTTTCCTCAGTTGCAAGCGATTTACGCGCTTTCAACACCTATATTGTCACTGTCCCAACACCGATTGACCAATATAATAATCCAGATTTAACGCCATTGCTAAAAGCCTCTGAAATGCTTGGTAAAGTTCTTAAAAAAGGAGATTTAGTTATTTATGAATCGACTGTTTATCCAGGTTGTACAGAAGAAGATTGTGTGCCAATTCTAGAAACTGTATCAGGTTTGACATTTAATCAGGATTTTTTCTGTGGTTATTCGCCCGAGCGTATTAATCCAGGAGATAAAGTAAATACATTGACGAAAATCAAAAAGATAACATCTGGTTCTACTCCTGAAATTGCCGATGCAGTAGATTCACTGTACAATTCAATCCTCGAAAATGGTACTCACAAGGCACCAAGTATGAAAGTGGCAGAGGCTGCCAAAGCCATTGAGAATGCACAACGTGATGTGAATATCTCTTTTATGAATGAACTAGCGTTAATTTTCGATCGTGTAGGTATTGATACCAATGATGTGATTGAAGCGGCTGGTACAAAATGGAATTTTCTTAAATATCGTCCCGGTTTAGTGGGTGGACATTGCATCAGTGTAGATCCCTATTATTTAGCACATAAGGCGAAAGCCTTAGGATATAATCCAGAAGTGATACTCTCCGGTCGCAGTGTTAATAATAGTATTCCCAATTTTATTGCGCACAAAGTTTTAAAATTGATGATTCAAAAAGCTTTGAAAATTAAAGCGGCTAATCTTCTTGTATTAGGTATTACGTTCAAAGAAAATTGTCCTGATATTCGTAACACTAAAGTAATTGAAATTGGTCGTGAGCTAGAAGATTTTGGCGTGAAAGTAGATTATTATGATCCTTGGGCTCAAGCTGCGGAGGTAAAGCATGAGTTTGGAGTGGAATTGTTAGAAAAATTTGACCATCAAAAGTCGTATCAAGCTATTATTGCTTGTGTTGCTCACGATGAGTTTTTGACGTTTGATTTTGCAAAATACAAGGCGCAAGGTGCCGTTATTTTTGATGTAAAGAATTTTGTGGATAGAAATTTGGTAGACGGACGACTTTAATACGTATTGAATGGCTCAAGCAGGCGTTGCAAAAATAGGGAATAAAGATTTAATTTGGAGTGTGTTAGCTACATTTTTTAAAATGGGAGCAGGCGTGCTCCTTTTCCCTGTTATTTTA
>DATFIF010000110.1:0-8234 GCA_035270405.1 Paludibacteraceae bacterium
GTGCCATTATCCATCACGCCAGTAAGCATATTCAACATTTTATAGGCCGTTTCTTCGTCAATAACTTCTGTAGTTTTTGGCATAAATTCAGCAATAAGATTACCGTTGGAGTCTTCAATACGTGTGACATACATCGGATCAATACGAATACCTTTGTTCGAAAATGTGGTGTAGGCATCGACCATTTCCGCTACGGTTACTTCGCAAGGTCCTAAACAGAGCGAAACTACAGGCACAATTTCACCTTTGATGCCAAATGAACGCATGAGTTTCACTAACTGTTCTGGCGTGAAAAGACTCATTAAATAAGCGGTAATCCAGTTGTTTGAATTGGCCAACCCCCAACGTAATGTTACCTCCTCACCTCTGCGAGCTTTTGAACCATTACGAGGTGTAAAATCGCGACCAAGTGCATCTTTGAGAGTAATTGATTGATTGATAGTTTTATCACAGGGCCACAAACCTTCATTCATAGCAAGCGTGTACAAAAATGGTTTGATAGTAGAACCAACCTGACGTCGTCCAGTATTGACCATATCGTATTGAAAATGGCTAAAATCAGGACCTCCGACGTATGCTTTTACGTGGCCACTACTTGGATCCATCGACATAAATCCACAGCGTGCAAAATGTTTATTGTAGCGAATAGAGTCGAGTGGTGACAGGATTGTATCAAGCGTGCCATTGTATGAAAATACCGACATTTCTACAGGAGTATTGAAAGCTGTACGGATATCTTCTTCGCTAGCGCCATCTCTCTTCATACTACGATAGCGTTCTGTTTGCACCATTGCTTGACGCATATAGGTATCAATATCCTCATCACTTACATAACGAGCAAACGGCGCTTTCTTACGGTCTTGCTGTTCTTTGAAAAAAGTGGCTTGGAGCTCTTTGAAATGCTTCTCCACAGCTTCTTCTGCATAACGTTGCATACGAGAATCGATGGTCGTGTAAATTTTTAAACCATCTGTGTAGAGGTTGTATTTCGAGCCATCCGATTTTGGGTTTTTTTCGATAAAACCATACAGTGGATCGTTTTCCCAAGCGAGTGAATCCATGTAAAATTGTCCGTAAGGAACTAGATTCCAACTACTATAATTTTTTCTTTTAGGCTCTTTAGCAGTTAAGGCGGCTCTTATAAACTCACGAAAATAAGGTGCTAGTCCTAATTTATGGTCTACTTTGTGATAATCGAGTACAAGTGGAATGTGTTTGATAGAATCAAATTCATGATCTGTAATGAATTCAGCCTTTTCCATCTGTTTAAGAACTATATTACGTCGTTGTGTACTTTTTTCGTTCCGTCGGACGGGATTGTAGAGTGATGGATTTTTACACATACCAACCAATGTGGCAGCTTGTTCTATGGATAATTGATCGGGTGTGATACCGAAATAAACGTGTGAAGCAGTTTTTATACCCACCGCATTATTCAAAAAATCAAATTTATTGAGGTACATCGTCATGATTTCCTCTTTGGTATACAAACGCTCCAATTGGACTGAAATAACCCATTCGATAGGTTTTTGCAAGGCTCGTTCAATCATATTTTGTGCTGGTGGCGAGTACAGTTGTTTCGCTAGCTGCTGTGTAATGGTACTACCACCTCCGGCACCTTTTCGATGAAAAAGACCTCGTAACACAAATGCACGTGCTAATGACCAACCATCAATTCCTGCGTGGCTGTAGAATCGGACATCTTCGGTGGCTACAAGTGCATGTACCAAATTAGGCGACAATTCGTGGTACTTAACATTGACACGATTTTCTTTTGCAATGAAAAACGTTCCGATTACTTCCATATCAGAAGAATAGATTTCCGTGGCAAATTTATTTTTAGGATTTTCTAATTCATCAATGGCTGGCATATAACCAATCCAACCTTTTATGATAAGAAAAAATAGAAAGGCAGACAACAAAATGCCTGCTCCAAATAAGGACCAAAACCAGATTAAAAAACGGTGTTTTTGCTGTGTGGTAACAGTTTCTTTTGCCATAACTTGAATTCGTTTATTTTAACTTACAAAGATAGTAAAAACTTTATAGCTTTATAGAAATTGAAAAATAGATTTTGAAGATTCCTTTTGTAACTGTGCTAACCATTCGCACAGTGATGTGCTAATTTTGTGCACATAAACATTAAAAACCTATTAAATATGAGAAAACGACCCATCACTTTGAACGACGATGAAGAAACTACAGCATTAGTGACAAGTAATGAACCCCACTCATTATTGATTATGGATAAATTTGAAGTTTTAAAAGTTCGCATCAAAAAAGAAAATCCTACGCCTGAAGATTGGATCATTCTACGTGCAATGTTATGTACCTTAACTTCGGCGGAAGCTCTTGAGTTTCAAACTAAGCAAGAAGAAGAGTATTCATTTGCGGTTAGTCAGGTAATAAACAATAATTTGAACCAACCCTCATCTGATGAATCACAGGTTATTGTGCGAAATCGATCTATTATGGCAGAGTTGAAAGATTTCGAACAACATAAGAGAGGACAACGAAAGTTTTTAAGGAAAAATTTACAAACACGTTTGCCTTACGCCTCTTATAATGAGCAACGCAAAATTTTAACTACTTTTTTAGGTGGTCTAAAAACAGATCGTATGTTTGCTTATAAGTATTTTTCTAATCATTGGGACGAAACTTTTCGTGAACAAATTCAACTGAATTTTGAGCAATTTTATGATGTTGGGGCTGCTAAATTAATTCTACAGTATTGGCCCGATGACTACGTGATGCTTTATCTAGAAAAATTACGTGAACTATGTGGTTATGTAAGTGTCTGTATACACCTTCCTAATCAACCGATAGATAGAGAGCGAGTTAAGCCCTCTGAGTATTTGTATTTGTTAGCCAAGTTGAAACGGTCTATTAATCGTTGTCAAGCTGAAGATATTCTCTACAAACATATTATTACTTATTTAGCTGACCACAAAACAATGGAAATTCCCCAAACTCCCTGGTCGTTACTATCCATTCCTGATGTTAGTTTAATGATTTGGTCATTTGGTCATTTGAATTTGTTTGAAAGTATACTTCAATTTGATGAAATAAATAGACGGGTCATCGCATGGTTCGATTCTATAGATAGAACCACTGAATTCCTACAACATGATATTTTGATGAACTTGTTTGAAGACTATCATCAGTATTTTGATAAACAAGTAGTTGTTCACACTGGCGACATAGAAGAAGTTAACAATAGTCAACAAACAATTATCGGCCGTTTTTTAAAAGAAAACGCTCATTTTCAAACGTTATTCGGTAATTTTGATTTGGTGTGATGAAAATAATATATATTTGTAGAAACTTTAGATTAACAAGTAGAAAAAGTTGTTTGGAAAAATAAGAATAGTTTAATGCAGAAATACTACGACATCGCCTGTGTTTAGGTTGACGAAATCGTGATTTTCACCAATTACTATCTAATAAGTTTTTCTGTGGTATTTTTTCTTTTGGTTTTACTAGTAAAGATGCTAAGAAAAGGGAGTTACGTCAGATTTGTAATCTTTTTAATCTCATTACCAAATATTCTTAAAAACCCAAACAATCATAAAATCACCGTCGTTTCATGTACATCTGTCGGATGATGTAAAAAGATAAGTTTTTAATACAAATAATCATTTTATGGATAAAATAACAAAATGTATATGGCTTACTACAGTTATTTCAAAAGCAGGTAGTCATGGAATTACACTTAGTGAAATCAATAAAAAATGGCAGAATGAGTATGATGCAGATCCTATTCCGCGCAAGACATTCGATAATTACAAGCATTATATTGAAGATATGTTTGATATCAACATTGACTGCATCAAGAGTCGTAACACTTATGTGATAAAAGATGCTGATGCGATGTATGGCAATAAACTTAAAATGTGGCTACTCAATAGTTTTGCTATGAGCTCCATGCTTGCAGGTAACTTACAGTTGCGTAAGCGCATTCAGTTTGAGGAAATTCCCACAGGCATAGAGTTTTTGGAGTTTTTGATTCATGCGATGAAAGAAAATTTTGTAATAAATCTCTCTTATCAAGCATTTTATTGGGAAGAAGCTTATCTTTTGGTAGTACAACCGTATGCACTCAAGCTGTTTAAACAACGTTGGTATCTCATTGCTCGTACAAATTTTGATCAAATTCGACTTTTCTCACTCGATCGTATTAAGGAGTTAAGTTTAACTGAACAAACATTCAAAATCCCTTCTAATTTTAATTTAGAAGATTATTATGCCAACCATTTTGGTATTGTGCACGATGATGGATCCGTAGAAGTTTTGCAGTTAAAAGTTGAATCGGAGCAAGCCAAATACTTAAAATGTTTGCCTTGGCACGCAAGCCAGCGTGTCGTTACTGAAGGTGAGGGATTTGTGGTGTTCGAATGGGAATTACACTTAACATTTGATTTACGTCAACAGATTTTTTCGCTTGGCAGCAAGGCTGAAGTTTTGGCACCAATTTGGTATAGAGATGAGGTAAATAACGAATTGCAAAAAACTTTAAAAAACTACGCAAAAGAATAACATCTGAGTTACCTTATTAGTAGCGAACTATCACCATAACTCAAAAAGCGAAACTCGTTATTCAGGGCATAATCGTAAATGGTGTGCCAATTTTTATCGCCTACAAATGCCGCAATCAACAATAAGAGGGTACTTTTTGGTTGATGGAAATTCGTGATGATTTTTTGAACAATACGGAATTTAAAGTTTGGTACAATCATAATTTGGGTGGCGGCTTCTAATGACGGTAAGCGTTTCCGATTTAGATAATCCACGATAGTTTGCAACGCCTCGGTCGTACTCAATGTATAAGAGTTTTCGTAAGGTTCCCATTGTGTGACTGTTAACTCTGGGCACTCGGGATTTTCTGCAATGCGGCATCCAAGATAGTAAAGACTTTCGAGCGTTCGTACCGAAGTAGTGCCAACTGCAACTACGTGATTAGGATTTTTGAGAATTTCCATAACGGTCATTTTTCTTACGGAAATAATCTCTTTATGCATGGTGTGCTCTCCAATTTCATCTGATTTTACCGGTTGAAACGTTCCTGCTCCCACGTGCAATGTTACTTCATCTTCGCGCACGCCTTTGAGCGTTAAATAACGCAAAACTTCTCTTGTGAAATGCAATCCTGCAGTAGGTGCTGCCACGCTACCATCAATTTTGGAATAGACGGTTTGATACGTAATTTTGTCTTGTTCCTCGGAGGGACGATTGAGGTAGGGCGGAATAGGCAATTCACCAAAATGTGATAAAATATCGGCAAAAGTAACTGTTTCGTCGTCCCACGAAAAGCAAATGAGATGAGCCATTCCTTCATCAGTTGAAAGCCGATCTGCCTTTAATTCAAATAGAGAATCTCCAATACACAATATTTGACTCAATGAACCCTCTTTCCATTTCTTGAGATGTCCGACTAAACATTTCCAGGTACAACATTTAGTTTCTTCAAAAATGCGTTGATAATCAGATGGCTGATTGGGTTCAAGACAGAAAATTTCTATAGCAGCTCCTGTCTCTTTCGTAAAATGAAGCCGAGCCTGAATAACTTTCGTATTATTATAAATTAATAAATCTCCAGATTCAAGATAATCGGGTAAATCGTAAAAATTCGCTTCCGAAACGGTTTGATTTTTCCATAAAAGCAGTTTGGAGTGATCGCGTTTTTCTAAAGGATATTTTGCTATGCGGTCATCCGTAAGCGGGTAGTTGTAGTCAGCAATTTGAATCTGTTTTGGTGTCATTATCGTGCGATGGTAGATTGTCAAGTATAGGGATGAATATTTAAACGCCTGCAAAAATACATGATTTTGGCGATATTCAGAAGGATTAGTTTGTATATTTGTAGAAGATGTAAAAGTTTCACGAGTAATTTTGTTCGAATTGGCAGATAACCTGTTTAATTCTCTTTTTATCATTTTTTCGTACTAATTTTCTGTACCTTTGTATTCAGAATAAAAATCTAAAATTATGATAAAAGTAGGCGATACTGTACGTTACCTCGACGCTGTAGGTGGTGGAATTGTAACCAAATTTCAAACAAAAGATTTGATTTTGGTACTCGAACCAGATGGATTTGAAACACCCATTTTGGTGCGTGAAGTGGTGGCTGTGGAATCAACTAACGCGTATAATTTCTCCAAAGAGGAGACTAAATCAGTTAAAACAACTCATATTATTTCCAACGTAGAAGAGTTGGAAGAAGAGCCCGAGTTAACAATCCCTCCCTACCAATTTAACGAACGTGACGAGACATCTGAAGGCGAAACCTTGCGTGCGTATTTGGCTTTTGTACCTTGCAATATCAAACAATTGCAAACCACAGATATGGATTTATATCTTATTAATGATAGTAATTATTACCTGAATTTTCAATTGTTAAGTGGCATTTTGGACATGGGAATTCGTGTGCAAAACAGCATAGAACCTCATACTAAATTACTCTTGGAAACCGTTAATAAATTAACGTTAAACGATTTTGAACAGTTGCGTTTTCAAGCTCTGGCGTATAAAAAAAGAGGTTTTGACGCTAAGCCAACTATTGACACGACACTGACTATCAATCCTACCAAATTTTATAAATTACATAGTTTTCGTGAAAATGATTTTTTTGAGGAAGAGGCTTTGTTATTCTCTTTGTTAGTTAACGAAGATCTTAGTTTTGAAACTCAAATTAATCCAGAAGCGTTACAACAAGCCATGTTTCAAAAAGAGCAGGCTACTGCTATAAAACGACCTATTCGTAAAACGGAAAAACCAACTATCGTAGAGGTAGATTTACACGCTCACGAACTGCTTGATAACACTACTGGTTTAACAAATAGCGAATTATTACAACTTCAAATCGGTAAATTTCACGAAGTGATGCGTGCTAATTTGAAAAATAAAGGACAAAAAATTGTCTTCATCCATGGTAAAGGCGAAGGTGTTTTGCGCAAGGAGATAGAAAAAGAGTTAAAATCAAAATATCGTAGTTGCTATTTTCAAGATGCATCGTTTCAAGAATATGGTTTTGGTGCAACACAAGTTACAATTCGATAACTAGAATTTTCTGAAAATTTTATCTATTAATAAAAAGGGCAAATCAAAAATGATTTGCCCTTTTTATATTGTATCACCGTTTCTTTAATTTTCCACAACAGGTTGTGGAATCCAAAGAAGTTTATTGATGTTATAGCCACGTGCAGTTGCTTTCGTCAGTAACATCTCTTTATCAACAGCGTTCATTTGAGGCGTGCGACTCAAAATCCACAAATATTTATCGTTAGAGCCACCAACTAACACGTAGTTATAATCAACGGTGTCTAATTCTAAAATGTTGTAGTCGGCGTAAAAATTAAGGAAAAAAGCAACTTCCAATTCACCTGATTTTCCTGATTTGCGTCCACGAGCTTTTCCTTCAGCAACGGTGGGTTTGCCATCTAACGTTTTTTCGAAGCCTCTATTTACAACTGCTACTGTTCCGTCAGATTTCAGTGTGTATTCAGCTGTTGTTCCAACCAATCCCTTTTCAAAGGAAAAATCAAATCGGGCAATTTCATACCATTTACCCATGTAACGTGTTAAATCCACATTTTCAACCGTGGTTTTATTAAGGTTTTTACCAGTATCGCAGCTCGATAATGCTAAAACTAGACCTGCTAATAATGGAAATAGATAGTTTGTTTTCATAAAATTAATTGTTTAAAGAGTGTTTATTTGTTGACTAGCTTATTCATTTGGCTGTTCTACCCAAAGAATTTTACTCGTTTTATATCCGCGTTCTGTTATTTTGTTAAGCAATAGGTATAAAACCTCATCGTTCATTTTCGGTGTACGGCTTAAAATCCATAAATAGTTATCATTTTTACCTCCAACCAGTGCATAGGAGTAATCAACCGTATCGAGTTCTAAAATATTATATTCTGCGTAGAAATTAAGAAAAAAAGCAACTTCGAGTTCGCCTGATTTGCCAGATTTACGCACACGCGCTTTTCCTTCAGCCGAAGTAAATTTTCCTTCAAGTTGCTCTTTATAACCGCTGTTTAACACTTTCACCGTTCCATCGTCGTTGAGTGTGTAAGTGGCTGTGGTGCCGACTAAACCTCTTTCGTGATAAAAGTCGAAACGTCCAATCTCATACCATTTTCCCATGTAACGTGTTAAATCTACATTTTCAACCGTGGTTTTGTCAATGTTCTCACCGCTAGTACAGCTTACTAAAGCTAACAGTAGGGTAG
>DATFIF010000111.1:0-2111 GCA_035270405.1 Paludibacteraceae bacterium
ATACAGTAAACAGCAACTCTATTTTCGCACCAATGCCAAATTTGGCTGGGCAACTGCCACGTTCAGCTTTTTATTAATCTTTGCGATGTATGTTTTTGGCGGATTTGCTTGGTTGGACGAATTTGTACGCACGTTAACCAACAATGAATTAGTAACTTCACTACTCTTCTTTGGCATTTTGTTTTTTGCCAACGACCTGTTAACCACACCTTTTCAATGGTACGACACATTTGTGATCGAAACACGTTTTGGTTTTAATAAAGTAACACCTAAGCTATTTGTACTCGACAAACTTAAAAGTTGGGGGTTAGAAATTTTGATTGGCGGGATTTTACTAACGGTCATCATGCTCATATACCAACAGACTCCAACGTGTTTTTGGTTAATTGCTTGGTCGGTAGTCACTGCTTTTAGTCTATTTATGAGTTTCTTCTATTCGGAATTGATTGTGCCATTATTCAACAAACAAACACCGCTAGAAGCTGGTGAATTGCGTGATGCCATCGAACAATTTGCACAAAAAACGGATTTCAATCTCAAAAACATTTACGTCATCGATGGTTCGAAACGCTCCACCAAGGCGAACGCTTATTTTACAGGCTGGGGACAAAAAAAACGCATTGTACTCTACGACACGTTGATTAAAGAACTAAGTACCGACGAAATTGTAGCTGTATTGGCACACGAAATTGGACACAACAAGCACAAACACACGCTAAAAGGAATGGCGGTATCGCTTCCGATGAACTTACTGTTGTTTTTTCTGCTGGGTCTGATTTTAAATAATAACGCCATCGCTCAATCAGTGGGAAGCGCTACGGCATCATTCCATATTAACATGCTCGTTTTCGGCATTTTATATACGCCGATTAGCCTTGTTTTAGACCTTGGAACAAATATCCTGTCGCGTCGTCACGAATATCAAGCGGATAATTTTGTAAAAAACCATGGTTGCGCCGAACATTTGGTAACAGCACTCAAAAAAATATCGTCGAGCGCGCTCAGCAATTTAACACCGCATCCACTTTACGTATTTGTGAATTATTCGCACCCAACACTCTGTCAGCGTATCACAACTTTACAAGCTTAATTTTATGAAAATAACTTTAGTACAACAGGAAATAGTGTGGGGCAACAAAGCGCAAAATCTAGCCACATTTAATGCCATTGCAGAAGCACACTATGGACAAACCGACCTATTAGTGCTGCCAGAGATGTTTAGCACAGGATTTTCAGTAAATCAACCTAATTTAGCTGAAACAAATGATGGTGAAGCCATTCAAATGGTAAAGCTATGGGCTAAAAATTGGAATTATGCCGTCACTGGAAGTTTTATGGCAACGGACGGAACGCATACTTTCAACCGCGCATTTTTCTGTCAACCCGATGGAGCCATTAATTTTGCCGATAAACGACATCTTTTTATAGGAGATGAAGAAAAATATTTTACAGCAGGTCATACATATTTAGACATCACGTATAACAATGTAAAATTTCGAGTGCTTGTCTGTTACGATTTACGCTTCCCAGTTTGGAGTCGAAATGTAGCTGATAATTTATACGATGTACTCATTTATGTTGCCAGTTGGCCAAAAGACCGAATTGACGCCTGGGATACATTGTTGAAAGCACGCGCCATAGAAAATCAAGCCTATGTATGTGGTGTAAATGCTGTTGGAACAGATTCGTATAACATTCAACATGACGGACACTCGGTATTATTGGACCCACGCGGTAAAACCTTAGTAGATTTTGAGGTGTATGAAAAAACTTCTAAAACAGGTGAAGTAAATGTAGAAAAGCTACGCCGTATTCGCGAGCAATTTCCTTTTTTAAAATCGGGCGATAAATTTACGATTGAGCTCTAAATAAATCAGTTTCGATGTCTTATTGAACTCTTTGTAGAACCTCTACATCGATAAATTCGTCACCTTGACGGAGCCAACTTTTGAGCGTACCTGTGTGGACAAACTGTAATTTGGCAAACAGCGATTTGCTCACAGCATTCGTTACAGGAACGTGTGCATAGAGTTGCTTGAGTTTTAAAAATTCGAATGCATAGGTCACTAACAACTCCAACGCTTCTGTGCCAAATCCTTGATATTGAAATT
>DATFIF010000112.1:0-16237 GCA_035270405.1 Paludibacteraceae bacterium
CCATTAGTTTTTTGTTGCTTAAATCGCAATTCAGTGGCACCTTTACTATCTTTTTGAAAATCACCCCATTTTATTTTTGATACATCGCCGTATCTTAACCCTGTAAGGCAACAAAACAAGAATGATTTTTTGATCTGATCTTGTTTGCAAGGAGTGGCAATTAACTCTTTAATTTCACTAATTGTTAAATATTCTCGTTTGCTTTCTTGAGTTTTAGGTTTGTCCGATTTTTCAATTTTCAGTATAGGGTTCGATGCTATAATTCCATCTCTTTCAGCTTTTTCAATAGTTTGCTTGAGTTTTACAAATAGTTTATGTTGGGTGTTGGGTGAAAGTATTGGTGCAAATCCTTTCTTATCTTTATTACCACTTTTGGAATTTCTTAAATAATCAATAAAATCTTTGATAAATTTATCGTCAATATCCGCAAAGGTTATTTTTGCATTTTTAAAATTTATGAGGTGGTAGTTTAAGCTTGCAAAATTATAATAATTACCCTGCTTTTTTCCAGTACGAGCAAAGTTCATTTCTGCAATTTCTGTTATATAATCAATTACACTTAATTTTGACAATTTTGAAGTAGGCTTAAATCCAAAAGTCTCATTTTGAATATCAACAATTATTTTTGCTTTGATAGCTTCGGCAAGTTGTAATGTTTCTTTATTCTTGGCTTTGTCTGAAGAATTTCGCTCTGGAATAAGATAGAGCTTTAAAAATTCGTAGTTGCGTTTTCCATTATTGTAAATATCAAGATAGATTGAGTCATTCCCATTGGCAAGAGTTTTTTGCCTAATGCGAACTAGTTCTTTTGCTTTTTGAATTCGTTTCATGTCTATAATTATATTATTGACAAAAGTAACAAAATATATCAATTACGAGTAACAAACGAGTAACAAACGAGTAACAAAATATGGTAAAATATAGGAAACTAAGAATAGGATTTTAATTTTAAAAATCGTCAAAACTATTTATAAGTTGCTTATATTGTGTGCATTATGTTTCTTTTGATTTCTTTTGGTTTATAAATGAAAAAGGCTGTTTTAGTCAATACCAAACAGCCCCGTAATGAATTGAATCATTTACTAACTGCAAAGATACAACTATTTTCTCACTTCAAAAGAGACATGGACAAAAAGCCTAGCAAATTTATAAACAAACTTCATTTTAAGTGATGAAATAGTTCTTTAATAAACGGACATTAAAAAAGAGCAAGTTATCTTGCCCTAACTATACTAATAATATGGTCACAAATATTATCACTATCGAACCATTGCGTTCGGTAGCAGAAGTCTAAACACGTCAAAAATATCAATCAAAATGAGTAGAGCACTATTAAATCCTTCCTCGTTACTAGGCGATTATTTGTTTTTGTCTCTACTCGCCATCACAATAATGGCTACAATAACTATAAAAATAATTCCGACAACTAAAAAGAACTGTAAATCTCCTTTACCTGAACCATAACTATCACTTGTACCCACGGATCTAGCCTGTTCAGATGCAATCACTTTACCAGCATTTAAAAAACAGAACAACGCTACTAATTTTAATTGATTTTTTTTCATGTTCAAAAGTTATTAAGTCGTTACAAAATAATAAATAAAACTACTTGTGGTTAAAGAACGTTGTGTTGTGTGCTGTTATTTAGACAAAGTATTTTTACATCCACGCTTGAACGTATTCTATAAAATAAATTTTTTTAGTTTTTTTCTCTAGTGTTGTTTAGAATTATTTAAAAGTAAAGAGGTCTATCTCAGGGCTTCTGTAACTTTTTATCGTCCAGAATATGGCTCAAAGTTAGAACTATTTTTTAATAAACAAAGTAAATTTTAATATTATTTTTGTTATTGAAGTTATGCCATGAAAATTAGTGAGTTAAGTAGAAGAAAAACCCCATGAAAGCTAGATAATAGTTTCCATGAGGCTTTTTAGTTTGAAATAGAATAACTGATGAAAAGTTCTTATTATTTTACTTTTTCAGGATTTTTACTCATGAAATCTTTCCATCCGTGGTATTTTTTATCGCTAGACGGTCGATTTGCTTGTAGAAAATGACAGTAAGCAGCTGCCAAACCGTCGGTGGCATCAAGTTCTTTGGGTATTTTTGTAGCATCCAATTTGAGTATGCGGCAAAGCATATCTGAAACTTGCTCTTTGGTAGCTTTGCCATTACCAGTGATAGCCATTTTTATTTTTAATGGTGCATACTCTGCAATCGGAATTTCACGTGTGAGTGCCGCTGTCATGGCAACGCCTTGCGCGCGCCCTAATTTTAACATCGACTGCACATTTTTTCCAAAAAACGGCGCTTCAATCGCCAATTCGTCGGGCTTGTATGTGTCGATGAGTGTGATAACTTCTTCAAATATTTTTTTTAGCGATAGGTAGTGGTCTTTAATTTTTCGTAAATCGACAATTCCTAACGTGATACATTCTGCCTTGTTGCCTACAACACGTAACACACCGTAACCCATAACGGTGGTCCCTGGGTCAATTCCAAGAATGATACGTTCTACTTGTATGCGCTCCATCATACTTCCTCCATCACTGTAGAAAACCATAATACGCGCTCACCAAATTCAGCTCTTAATGTGCTAAAGAGTTCATTTTCTTTGGCTTTCCATTCAGCGATTCGTTCGTGGCTTTCACCCGAACCGAGTAAGGAAAAAGAGGTTAAACCTTCTGGATTTTCCATGTAAATTTTACACAAACTAATGTGGTTTAAATCGTTTTTCATAAGAGGAATAAACTCTGTTTTCATAAACGTTAGCCAGCGTTCGGCGACACTGTTTTCAACGCCAAAGGTCGTATTGTATAAAATCATAATGTGTGCTGTTTCTTTTGCAAAGATACTATTTTTGTGGTTTTAAAGCTCTTTTCTGCTTGAAATTCCTGAAAATATCGTAACTTGTGATAGCTTGTGGCAACTAATTGTTACCTTTGCATGAAATACTGATGAGATATGAGATTTGAAGAACTAGATTTGAATGACGATTTACTGGATGCACTTTACGATATGCGTTTCGAGACGTGTACACCGATTCAGGAACTCTCGATTCCGAAGATATTAGCAGGAGAAGATTTATTAGGATCTGCACAAACTGGCACGGGGAAAACTGCTGCTTATTTGCTACCATTGTTAGAGAAATTGTCTCGTGGCGGTCAAGCCGAACATAAAGTAAACGCATTGATTTTGGTTCCAACGCGGGAATTGGCGCAACAAGTGGATCAATTATTAGAAGGCTTTGCTTATTACAGTGATGTATCGTGGATTGCGGTTTCGGGAGGTAACGATGGCGTGGCGTTTGGCCAACAGCAACGTGCGCTAGAAAAAGGTGGCGATATTATTGTTGCTACGCCAGGTCGTTTATTGTCGCATTTACGTTTTTGCGATGCCAATTTGAGTGGAGTAGAGTGTTTGGTACTCGACGAAGCCGATCGCATGTTAGATATTGGTTTTTACGACGATATCATTGAAATTATCGGTCATCTTCCTAAAACTCGTCAAACATTGATGTTTTCGGCAACGTTTCCTGCGGATGTTGAGAAATTAGCGCGTACCGTTTTGACGAATCCTGCCGAAGTAAAAATTGCGGTATCGAAACCCGCTGATGGAATTACGCAAGGCGTGTATCTCTTGCAAGATGCACAAAAAATCCCTTTAATTATGTCGCTGTTTTCTGATAAATCAGTTGGTAAAACCCTCATTTTTGCCTCGTCCAAAGATAAAGTACGCGAATTATTCCATCAACTAAAACGGTTGAAAGTCTCTGTGGCTCAAATGCATTCCGATTTGGAACAAGTCGATCGCACGCAAGTGATGTTAGATTTTAAAAATAATAAAATTCAGGTTTTAGTGGCTACCGACGTGGTGTCTCGTGGCATCGATATTGACGATATCGAAATGGTTATCAATTTTGATGCTCCTACGCAAGCCGAAGATTATGTACATCGTATTGGTCGTACTGCTCGTGCTGGTGCCAAAGGTACTGGTTTGACGTTTGTCTCTCCACGCGACCGCATGCGATTTGATAAAATTGAGAAGTTTATTGAGAAAAAAATTGAACGTCGTACATTACCTGATGCTGTAGCCAAACTGGCTGAATCTGTTGAAGATGTGCCTGCTTCACGCGGTGGATCAACTAAGAAGTTTGCTGGGAAACGTCGTTTTAACGGGCCTAAACCGCAACGTCCGTCTCAAGGATAAGTGTCATCAACACATAAAAAAAGAGGCTCATGAGCCTCTTTTTTATGTCATTCAACGTTAAACGATTTTCGCTTCATCACTAATTTTTTGAATTCCTTCTCGGTAGCTAGTTAAGTGGAACTCTGGAAAATGGCGTTTAAATTTGGACGAATCAAATAGATAATCGTAGTGATAACGTGGTAACAATTCGAGCAACTCTTTTATGTGAGGTTTTTCAGCGCTTTGTGCTATTAATTCTATTTCGCTCACGATTTTGTAGTCGAACTTGTTGCCGTATAACTCTCCCATTAATTCAATAAATTTTTGCGTCGTTAATCGGTTGTCGTCGCAAGGCAAATGCCATGTTTGCTGATAGGCTCCGGGGGTATTTCCGATGAGTGCCGTAGCTCTGCTCGCATCAGGCGCCCAAATGAGTGTGCGTAATGTTTGATCACTGATAAGCACTTTGGCAGTACGACCGTTGAAAATAGGATTGATAATTAACGAATTGGTAAAACTTGGCGTTGAGAGTGGTCCGTAAAATTCTGGTGCGCGGCAAATAACGGCTTCTATTTTTTCAGATGCTATGGCGTCTAAAACTAAAGAGGTCATTGTGGCACGAGCTTTGGCTTTTTGTCCAATCGGAATAAATGGTGTTTTTTCTGTCAATAACTCTTTTTGAGCAGGATACATATACGTATTATCAAAAAATACCAATTTGGCGTGATAACGCTCGCAAGCGTTCAAAACATGACGCATCATTTGTGGAAATTGTTTTTCCCAAAGCATGCCATTTATTGGTAATCCCACTGTAAAATAGACGATGTCGCTGCCTTTTATAGCTTCATCGGTTTGGTGAGCATCGAGTAAATCTGCCGCCCATAAAGTGTCCGTATCATTCACGCGTTCTGGTTGCCGACTGACTAAGCGAATGTCTGACGTATAGTGTCTTTTGAGTTCTTTAGCTAATTCTTTACCTATAGCGCCGTTAGCACCGAGTATCGTTTGCATAGTGTCGTGTTTTATATTCTTTGGAGTCTATAAAAGTCTGAGAAAGGAAATCTGCGTTATTGTTTAGATAACGTACCATCAGAATATACCACTCTAACGGCTGACGTTTTTTGAACTTTAACTTCAACTACTATTGATGTAATTACTTCACCATTACTACCTGCATACACTTTCAGATTCACCATTTCTACTACAGGCTCTCCATCGCGTTGTATCCACGGCATCATGGCTGTTCTTGATGAACCCGGGTCCACTTTATTCGATGGATCCATAGATTCATTATTTAACCAAAGATGAACGGGTCCACTCGAATTGTTTTTCATTGTTACTAAAATATGACCTTCAGAATCCTCTCCACAACCACTTTATAGAAACAAGGAGGTTAACAACAAAACGAGTCCAAAACTTTTAAAATAAATTGGTTTCATAGTTTTTTTTATTTATTAATTAATAGTTAAGTAAATCACTAATTATTACTTCTAAAATCATTACTTTAAGGCTTAATGAGTGGTATTGAATTACATCAATTGTTTAAAATCACAAGTTGTAAGCAATATAACCTGCTTTTAATTCAGTTTATCAATTTCTGCTTGTAAATTAATGCGTGAAGTAAATACCAAAAGTGCGCCAATCCGTTCATAGATTGGATTGCTTGCATTGAAGTACACATCTTCCGTGTTGGTAACTCGACCGCTAAAATTTTTAGTTACATCCCAGTCTAATTTGAAGGTAACATCAAATTTTTTACCATTCACTTGTGTGCACGATAAAACATCGTAAAAGAGACCTTCTTTTTTGATGGAACTTTGACTTTCGACGTACAGATGCGCACCATCGACTAGTTTTCGTCGTATGATTAAATACTCTTCTGAAACCGAACGAACCACATATTCACTTTCTAAATCTTTAGATATATAATTGATATTCAAATTATTATGATTTACGTAGAAAGCCCACAGACAGACATCTTGCAGATTTTGTTTAATCGTCAAATTATCGGGAAAGCGTTGGAACGCTTCCCAAGCTGTGGCGAAAGCGTTTTCGAAATTGTAGTTGTATAAATAAGCATCTACTAACCGAACATACGCCATCTCTTTGGTTTTATTAGCATTGGTTGTGTTCAGCGCAATGACTTTTTTAAAGCAATAAATGGCTGAGTCGAGCTGGTTTTCGTCCAGATAAATCACGCCCAAAAAATGATAAGTGCCATGAAAAAGCGGCTCTTTTTGTTGGGCTACTAAGAAGTTTATTTTAGCTTCATTCGCATTTTTACTTATCAATTCGAGTCCTTTTACAAACTCTTCGGGTGGTGTTTGCGCCATCGCCAAACCTCCTCCAAAGGTAGTTAGCAAAACGATAACGCTAATTTTCGACCAATTTTGTAATGTCATCTGTTTGGTTTGTTTTGTTTTCAATGATTTTTTAGTTCGACATCTCTTGGAACTGCCTTCTAAAATCTAATGGTTTTCTAATGTTTGGTAAAACCTCTTTTGTTCCGCCTGAACCTACAATCCGAATGGTTCCATAACCTAATATGCGCCCTAAGATTCCTTGGTCGACATTGACACTTTCAATTTTTGAGTGGTTCATTTCAAAAGTCTTTCTGTTTATCCAGCCAGTTTTAATCATGACTCGTTTATTTGTCACTGCGAATTCGTCTGCATATCTGTCAATTAACGGTGCAAGGAACAATGTAAACAGAGCTCTTAAATTGCAAAAAATGATCCAATGATACGTTGTTTCTAACACGACAATTTCGCCTTTTATTAGATTGTTGTTGATATATTTACCCATGTTTTTTTGTTTTTATGTCTGTTTTATAGGATTAAGTTATTCAAGGAGTTTTTAATAATCTGTTTTTGACTTTGACTATCATTTGCCATTGCTCCAAAATTAGTTATAGTAGTGAGTCAATGAGTTGTAAGAAAATGACACAACAAACATACACAATTAAATTAGCTTTCGTTTTAATTTATGGATTTTTTTTCTATCTATTTTTCATCATAAATATGCACACCTCGTAAAACGATTAACATTAATTGTGAAAATCGTATATTCTATCAAAAAATGAGTATATTTGTAGGTAATGGAATAATATGTGTGACTATTTTTAAAATAAAAAATTGTCGCGGAAGAGTTCAAAAATAGAGTTAACAGTATTAATAATATACTCATTAAAATAGAAAAAACATGAAAAACAACCCTTTAAAAAAGTTAGAAGCACTCGGTCAGGCTATTTGGTTCGACTATATTCGGTGCGATTTGATGACAAGTGGCGAATTGCAACGTTTGATTGATGAAGATGGTTTGCGAGGTATAACTTCAAATCCATCTATCTTTCAAAAAGCGATAGCTGAAAGTAATTTGTATGATTCTGACATTGCAGGAGAAGCTCTTGCAGGGAAAGATTCCACAGCTATTTATGAAGCCATTAGCCAGCGCGACGTTCAGCAGGCGGCCGATATGTTTAAATCGGTTTATGAAAAAACAAACGCTAAAGATGGCTATGTCAGTTTGGAGGTGAATCCACATTTGGCACACGATACTAAAGGTACTATTGATGAAGCGCGCCTTTTATGGAAAAATCTCAATAGACCAAATGTGCTTATCAAAGTCCCAGCAACGCTTGAAGGCGTTCCAGCTATCAGACAACTTATCAGCGAAGGAATAAATATCAATGTTACTTTGATTTTTTCGGTAGCACGCTACAAAGCCGTTCTTGATGCCTATATCGGGGGTATTTCCGACCGTTTAAAATTGGGAAAACCCATAAAAAATATCGCGTCTGTAGCAAGTTTCTTTTTAAGTAGAATTGATGCTGTAGTTGACCCATTGTTAGAGAAATTGGCTCCAGTAACAAGTCAAAAATTACGCGGTCAAGTGGCTGTTTCAAGTGCAAAACAGGCTTATCAAATTTATCAGGAAGCGTTTGAAAACAGAGAATTTCTCAAATTAGGTGCTGCGCCTCAGCGTTTATTGTGGGCAAGCACTAGCCCCAAAGACCCAACTTATAGCGACATTAAATATGTAGAAGCACTTATTGGCTCAAATACGGTTAATACAGTTCCTCCCGAAACACTTGCTGCGTATCGCGATCATGGTAATCCTGCACTTTTGTTGGAAACTGATGTTGAAAAAGCGACTCAGGTATTATCGGAATTACCTAAAATAGGAATCAATCTGAATGCAATAACGGATAAATTGGAAAATGATGGTGTTGCAAGTTTTAAACAAGCGTATGATAAGCTCATTGATGCGATAAAAACTAAATCTACATTGACTAGTAAAGAATAAACGCATTGCCGACTAGTTGTTAAATTGTTATTCAATTAAAACAGGGAAATCTAAATAGGACTTCCCTGTTTTTGCAGCGTGATATATGATTTAGTTTGTTGTATTATTTCATTTTAAATAAAAGTTATTAAGCATCTTAACAATTACTTATTAACGTATGTTGTATATTTTGTACTCTTTCATAGGGTCAGTTTGATATTTTAAGTATCTTTGCCTGACAACTGTTTTTCTGAAAAGACAGAGTAATTCTCAAATTCAAATGATTATTATACTTTTGTAACTATTATGCAAGAAATTAAATTTTACAGCGGTGAAAAAATTCCATTGGAACTACATAAAGTTCGGATTGTACAAAAACTTCATCTTGTTCCGATCGAACGTCGCTTAGAAGCACTTTACGAAGGAGGTTTCAACACGTTTCGATTAAGTACTAAAGATGTTTTTTTAGATATGCTTACTGATTCAGGAACAAATGCAATGAGTGATAATCAATTAGCGGCTATGATGCAGGCTGATGATGCGTATGCGGGCTCACAAAGTTTTGTAAGATTACAAAAAGCCGTGGAAGATGTTTTAGGCAAGAAATTCCTTTTGCCAGTGCATCAAGGACGCGCCGCTGAAAATATAATCTCCATAGCTTATGTTCGAAAAGGCAGTTTGGTACCAATGAATTATCATTTCACTACGGCCATGGCTCACATAACGGATAAAGGTGGACAGATTGCCGAATTACTTTACGATGAAGCTTATGTGATAAATTCCAATCATCCTTTTAAGGGAAATATGAATATTGAAAAATTGGAAGAGGTGATTAAATACCACGGTCCAAAAAATATTCCTTTTATTAGGATGGAAGCATCGACCAATCTGATTGGTGGTCAGCCGTTTTCTGTACAAAATATGCGTGACGTACGTGCGTTGGCTGATAAATATGGTGTTCGTGTGGTGCTTGATGCTAGTTTGTTAGGTGAAAACGCTTATTTGGTACTTCAGCGAGAAGAAGAATTTAAAAATTCTGATATGAAAACTGTGCTTCACACACTTACAGGGTTGGCAGATCTCTGTTATTTCTCTGCACGCAAAATTAGTTCGTCTCGTGGTGGAGGTATGTGTACCGATAATCCTGAAATTATCAGAGAACTAGAAGCGTTTGTCCCTCTTTATGAAGGATTTACGACCTATGGTGGTATTTCTGTACGTGAAATTGAATCGATGGCTGTAGGATTGTACGAAACACTTGATGAATCAATGATTTGCCAAAGTCCTGAATATATCAAATATTTAGTCACTGCGCTCGACGAAAAAGGAATTCCTGTCATTAAACCGGCTGGAGTTTTAGGTGCTCACGTAGATGCGATGCAAGTGTGTGAACACATTCCTCAAAGTGAATATCCGGCTGGCGCGTTGGCAGCAGCTCTTTTTCTCATTTCAGGAATTCGTGGTATGGAACGTGGTTCTATTTCTAATCAACGGGACGAATATGGCAACGAAACGTATGCCGATATGGAGTTAGTCCGCTTAGCGGTACCGCGTCGCGTGTTTACGCTTTCGCAAATCAAATATGTCGAAGATCGCATGCATTGGTTGTACGATAATCGTAAAATAATCGGCGGATTAAAATTTGTTTATGAACCACCAGTATTGCGTTTTTTTATGGGTGGGCTTGAACCTACTAGCGATTGGCCTCAAAAACTCATGGCAAAATTCAAAAAAGATTTCGGAGAAAGTCTGTAACACTTTTTGAAGAAATGAATGAGTTATAAAAAAAAGGATTTAATGAAACATTTTTTTGCATCTATTGAGCTATTAAGTTCTGTTTTTATTAGTGTAAAATTACAGTTAAACAATAAATTTTTACTATTTTTGTTTTTTTGAACGCAATAATCCTTTTTTGTTGAATACATACTATTCTGTTACAATTAAATTATAGATGAGTTAATTTAAATCCTTAATTATGAAAAAAACAAAATCTGTTTATCTCTTGGCACTGTTTTTTATGACATTTTCTATGTCGGCAAGTGCGCAATTCAACTTAAAAACGCTTTTGACCCAAGCAGCTCCCAAGAATGAAACACCGCAAGGGACAAAAACGATGTACGTTTCAGTAAAAAATGGCAGTAATCGTAATGATGGTAGTCAATCATCTCCCATAAAAGACTTACAAAAAGCCATTGATCTTGCTCCAGAAGGAGCTGTAATTCTCGTTTCCGAAGGAAATTATCTTGGTTATTTGGACCAAGGATGGGTGAAAGTGACTAAGTATGTTTCAATTATTGGTGGTTATTCCGAAGATTTTTCGGAACGCGACCCCATAAAATATCGCACCACCATGCGTCCAGGTGCCGAGCAGAAAATGACTTCTGGAAATCAAGGTGTAATGGATATTCGTGTTGTAGGAAAACGTGATGGAGTGGTGCTTATCGACGGTATTATTTTTGATCGTGGACAAATCAACGCATACGTTATTGCTGCGTACGACAATCCTGTAGCTGCAGCTCCGCAAGGATGTGAAACGGGACGAATAGTAGTGGTGGGTGAGTCGCCACAAGGCGTGCCTCTCGTTCAGCCTGCAGGCATGACAAGTGCATTTCAATTGATAAGCGGCGAAGCAGAAGGAAATGTAACGATTCGCAACTGTGTGTTCTTGAATGGCTATCATTTCGGCATACAAATGGCCGCTAAAGGTGGACATTTTGATATTTATAATAATGTTTTTGTGGCAAATCGGATGTCTGCTTGCGAAATTCGCAGTGGATTAGCTCAACCAAATATGTCTAAAGTATCCTTTCATAATAACACTGTTTTGTTTACGTGGTGCCGTACTAAGTTGATGGAAGATATGGGTTATGGCTTCCGATTTATGACTGGCATGGATGCCGATGTGTATAATAATATCATTGGTTGTTCAAACTATGGCGGATTAGATCGCTCTTATACTGATGCCGACAAAACGAAAGAAGCCAAACGTATGACTTCGGCTTGGAACAATCTATTTTTTGGCAATCGCAATGGCGATATGGTTTTACCATCAGGCGGAGGCGGATGGACGTTTGTGTTGGCAAAAAACTTTGAAGACGTCGAACAATTAGTGAAATACGAAAATAATCGCGAGATGAACGAGGCAGAAGTAAATGCTCTAAGCAAAAAAATAGATGCTCCTTATCTAAAAGGATTTATAGGAATAATTGGTACGCAAACGTCGTCGTTCAATCCTAATTCATCGTTAAATACGTTTCGTGCGGCATTGGGCATGAATATGCAAGGCACTGAAACTGTACGCGTTTCGATGTATGGCAACCGTTATCCTTTTGATAAAGTATTTGAATTGTTTGGAGCGATACAAGGTTATGGTGCACAAGTAGTTAAATAAATTTTGTTTGTAAAAGACAGTTAAAAAAGACTCACCACATATGTGATGAGTCTTTTTTTATTAGTAGATTTTGACCACTAACCCACGTGGAAATAGTGCTCCACTAACTCTTTTATTTTATCAGTTTGCCCAACTAGTTTTTCGCTTAAGCCTTTATCCTCGTACGATTTAAGTTTTTTGACATAATTTTCAATCAATCCACTTGGAAATATGTGATTGGCTTCAAATACATCCCGTTTGCGTTCAAGTGCTTCGGCCGATTCCCAACATGATAAGGGTAGTTGCTCCAACTCAGCTAATCTCGCTTTGTTTTCAGGTTTGAAAATGTTTACATTGGTATATAGCTTTTCAGCTATTTGCAACGCATTGTCATCTTTTATTCCACTGAGCGAAGCAATTACTAAAGCAGCCAAAGTTAAATAGATATCTGCCGAACCATCAGAAACTCGGTATTCGAAAGTTTGTTTCGAAATACCTTTGAGCGCCGAAGCTGTATCGTGTGGATTGGCATTTAGAATCATATTTTCGGCTGAAGTCCAACCCATAGGAACACGCACAACGACGGAACGATTTCTATCGCCCCAGCAAATATTTGTTGGAGCCTCTTGTTTTGGAACAAGTCTAAGATAGGAAGTTGGAATGGTATTTCCAAAAGCTGTAATGGCATCGGCAGAAGTGAGGATTCCAGCAATCATTTTTCGCGACATATCGCTTAATTTTCCATTGACTGATGTGCAATTTAAGCCATCTTTTTCGACAAGCATGTGAAAATGCATACCACTTCCAGCTTTACCAACTACTATTTTTGGTGCAAAACTAACATCAACGCCATATTTATAACCTAACATACGCACAATCCATTTGGCTAAAATTAGCTGTTCAGCCGCATTTTCAACCTGTGTTGGTAGAAATTCTATCTCGTGTTGTTCGTAGTAGTTTTTGTCGTCGGTAAAACAGCCCACTTCAGAGTGTCCATATTTTATGCTGCAACCTGCTTTTGCCAACATTTGCAACGCTTCAATTCGAATGAATTCATATTTAGAAAAAGGTTCACACGCATGATATCCTTTTTGATCAACATTCGGAAATAAATCTTCTTTGGCGCCAATAACATAATATTCGAGTTCGCCCATAGCTTTGAAAGTATAACCTGTCTCTTTCGTAAAGAGCTTATCAGCTTTGCGTAAAATATAGCCAGGATCACTCTCTAAAGGTTCTCCTTCATTGTTGTAAAATGAACAGAAAATATCAAGCGCTGGTATTTCGGAAAATGGATTGATAAAAGCGGTGCGATAACGTGGAATGACATACAAATCGCTATTGCCTGATTCGATAAATGAAAACAGACTGCTACCATCAACACGTTCGCCGTGCGTTAGTACCGTTCGTAAATAGTGTTCTGATGTGATGAAAAAGTTAAGAGTCTTTAGTCGCCCGTCCTCTGCCACGTATCTGAAATTTACCAATTCAATACCTTTTTCTTTACAAAATCTGATTAAGTCGTCAGCAGTGAAATGTTCAGGATTTTTCTGTAAAAACTTAACTAAATCATTTGGATTCATACTGGTTTTTCTGTTTCCCATGAGGTTTATTTTTAGAGTTATATTGTTCTGTTTGAATGTCGCAATTCTTTTTATGAAACGTAGTTTTTCGGAAATTAATTACTGTTTAGCTGCTTTTTTCAACCTCTTTTCCTCTTTTTTTTCTTTCGGAGATTTAAGCGCTTCTTTTTTAATCGTTTTTTTTGCGTCTTGACTTTTACTCATACTAGTGTGTTATTAAAGATTAATATTCTCTTTTGAATTCGTTGTTACGTTGAATGTGCACCAAAGAAATTTTGATACAAATTACAAAATTACTAAAGTTTTGCATATACTTTCACTTTTCTATAAGAATAATAATGAGTGTTAATAAGTTTTTTATGCCCACATACATTTTAACTAATAAATCATATCGCAATTTTTAAGTTCGTTCAAATACGTGCATTGGGATAATAATAACCATCAATGGATAATTCCCAACTACGGAAAAAATTTTGATTTACTAACATCCTATTTTCAGAATAGAACAGTGGTTATTAGCGAACAAAGCGACAAAACAATAACCCAAACTAAAACCGCAGAGGCAGGAAAAGTGAATACGTTAAATATGCAAAATCGGATACTGGAGATTTACTTCACCTATAACCGTACAATGATAGAGTTTATTAAAACATTGCCCTTGTGCCGTTGGAATAGTGCTAAAACTTGTTGGACAGTACCTTACAACGAACAAAACGTTAAGGAATTACAGGCAATGGCAAACGCTCAGGGCTTGCAGTTTGCTTATGAAGTCATTTCGAAAACGGCAGGAACACCACGTTTACCAAAACATGCAAACTATTTGCGTTGTCCAAAAGAATATACCGAAAAACTAAAAGAACTGCGCTACAGCATCAATACCCTGAATGTCTATACTGATTTATTTGAGGAGTTTATTAACTATTATCCTGATAAAGCCGCGCCCGAAATAACAGAAGAAGAGATTATTGCTTTTCTGCGCTATTTAGTAAACGACCGAAAGATATCCACTTCGTATCAAAATCAAAGCATAAATGCCATTAAATTTTACTACGAACGCGTATTCGGAGGGAAACGTAAAATTTATTTGATTGAAAGACCACGAAAAGAGCATTATTTGCCAGAAGTGTTGAGCGAAGAAGAAGTGACTGCTATACTGAAAGCGATAACAAATTTAAAACACAAAGCATTGATAATGACTATCTATTCGGGTGGCCTACGCATAAGCGAACTTATCAACTTAAAGATAAAAGACATCGACAGCAACCGTATGCAAATCCGCATTTCACAATCGAAAGGAAAAAAAGACCGTTACACTTTGTTAAGTAAAAAAACTTTAATAACTTTACGCCACTATTTTAAAGAGTATAAACCCAAAGAGTGGTTATTTGAAGGCGAAGGCGGTGGGCAGTATGCAGAAAGAAGCATCCAGAATATTTTAAAAAAAGCAGTACTAAAAGCTAATATAAAGAAAAAGATTACTGTTCATTCGTTAAGGCACAGTTTTGCGACACATTTACTCGAAAACGGAACCGATTTGAGATACATTCAAAGTTTGTTAGGACATTCAAGTAGCAAAACAACAGAGATATACACACATATAACAACTAAAGGCTTTGACAAAATAGAAAATCCATTAGATAAATTGGAAATATAAATCATAAATTAACAAATGGATATACGCCATAACTATTGCTACTACAATAAACATATAAACTTAGATATCAAGTTATTATGTTTTTCATAATGCAAATATAGCCGCCATGCTATGGCGTATACACAAAATGAGTGGCGTATACACAGATGTTAGCGGTAATTTTACGAAAACGACATAAATACTAAAAAACAATCCGATGAAGCTATAAGTAACTGTTTAAAAATAAAAACAGAAATAAATCATTACTCTCAAAAGTTATGATGATTTGTATTTATCAACAATTTAAAATTTACAACAATGACACAGTTACAAATGATTAACAAAACCAAATCAATAGCTCAACAAGACGAAAATGTTTCCGCAGTTTTTATGTACGGTTCATTTACTAAAAATGAAGGCGACAAATATTCTGACATCGAATTTTACATCTTTCTAAAAACCAAAGAAAACTTTTCGGCTGAAGAATGGGTAAACCAAGTTTATCCTGTCGCTTTATATTTCATTAATGAATACGGAAGTGAAGTCGCTATTTTTGAGAATATGATTAGAGGCGAATTTCATTTTTTAAAAACAGACGAAATAAAAATCATTAAATCGTGGGAAGGAATTGTTGCGTTCAGTGATTTTGACCAAATGAATTTAATTGACAAAGACGGACTTTTAACGGAAACGCTAAATCAAATCAAAGTAAAATTCCCTGATAGAACCACAGACGAAAATATTTTGTGGCTAAGCCAATCATTACTGAATGTTTTGCTGACAACGAACAATTTAATCAAAAGAGAAGAATTTGCCCACGCCCACCAAAGCTTGACGACTGTTCAAAAATACTTACTTTGGCTCATCAGAACAGTAACAAATAAAACTCAACATTGGGAAAGCCCGACGAAAAGTTTGGAAAAAGATATTGACCAAGATTGGTATTCAGAATTTATACTTACAACATCTGATTTAAACCCTAAAAACATAAATACAGCCTTTCAAAATTCATTGAAAATATCTGAAAAGCTGTTTGACAAACTAAATGTTGGACTAAAACTCAAAGAAATATTAAAAAGAATTGAATAAAAAACTACCGCTAACATCGCATATAGCCAATGGCGGGGGAAGTGGGTATTTGAAGCTTTGTAGCCCGCATCAGCTTCTGTGCTGGCGGACAG
>DATFIF010000113.1:0-4346 GCA_035270405.1 Paludibacteraceae bacterium
TGTAAAATGAATTGTCTATTTTGCATGACTGGCAAACAAGGCTGGACAGGAAATTTGAGTGCTCATACTATTATGAATCAAATTTGTGCTATTCCCGAAAGTGATACGCTCACCAATATCGTATTTATGGGTATGGGCGAGCCATTCGACAACACGTTGGAACTGCTAAAAACATTGGAAATTCTAACGTCTGATTGGGGATTTGCGTGGAGTCCACGTCGCATTACCGTGTCGAGCATCGGATTGATTCCCGGTATGAAACAATTTTTGCAACGTTCGGAAGCGCATTTAGCGATTAGTCTACACAATCCGTTTGCAGAAGAGCGTTTGGCATTGATGCCAGCTGAAAAAGCATTTCCTATCGAAAAAGTGGTAGCAGAGTTGAAAAAACACGATTTCGCACATCAACGACGCGTGTCGTTTGAATATATCTTATTCGAAGGCGTGAACGATTCGCCACGTCACGCACGCGAATTGGTGCGTTTGTTACACGGCTTACCTTGTCGTGTCAATCTCATTAAGTTTCACGCTATTCCAAACGTCGACTTACGGAGCCCTTCGGCGGAAAAAATGCTCTGGTTCCGCGATTATTTAACAGATAATCATCTTATTTGTACCATTCGACGTTCGCGCGGTGAAGATATTTTAGCCGCTTGTGGTTTGTTAAGTTCCAACGCCGCCAACGTGAAAGAATAATCAAAACTATACCGATTATGAAAAAATCCATCTTTCTACTGTTAGTGACCATTTTTGCTTTAAGCAGCTGCCGAAATACCGGTCTTTTGTTACCAAACGCCACTGGTGCGGCTTACGAAGTGCTCGTAGTGATTGATCAAAAAGAGTGGCGTGCCGAAGGAGGAAAAGCCCTGTTCGACCTATTGGCGGCAGATATGCCTAACATTCCGCAAGCAGAACCAATGTTTTCAATTTCACGAGTTTCAACCACACAATTCGATAACTTATTGCGCCCAACACGCAACATTGTGATGGTGGAAATCGACTCGACGCAATACACGAAAGCAACGGTCAAATTTGTAAAAAATCGGTGGGCTAATTCACAAGTTATCGTACTCATTACATCCAACACGTCGGCTAATTTGGTAACACTTTTGGCAGCTAAAAACGAAGAGATAACGAACTTTTTAGTCACTGCTGAACGCACACGTCAAATCGACTATTTGAAAAGCAACATCAACAACACAGCTCTGAACAACGTATATACCAAATTTGGCATACAAATAGCAGTTCCAACCAGCTTGAATAAATATAAAGAGTATGACGATTTTTTCTGGATGTCCAATGGTAGTGCAAGTGGGCGACAAGATATTATCATCTACAGTTACCCTTACACAGACAAAAAACAGCTCACCAAAGAGGCATTACTCGCCAAACGTGATGCAGTTTTGAAAGCACATATTCCTGGTTCATTCAAAGATTCACACATGGGAACAGCCTACAGTTTTGAACCTCCTGTGTTCAACGAGATATGGGTTAACGACACTTACTGCGCCGAAATTCATGGCTTGTGGGAGATGAAAAACGGTGAAATTATGGGTGGCCCATTTGTAAGTCACACACGCCTGGACGAACTGAACAATCGACTTATCACTGTGGAGGGTTTTGTGTTTGCACCAGGTCGCGAAAAACGCAATTTGATGCGACAAATAGAAGCGATGGTCTATTCCGTAAAAATGCCACAAGAAGTGAACGAAGTGGTTATCACTGCGAAAAAATAATACAATAACAAATTACGTAACACCTATATAATGGAAAAACTACTCAAAATTGGTATCACGCAAGGCGATATCAATGGAATTGGTTACGAAGTAATTCTTAAAACATTAGCCGACGCACGTATGCTCGAGCTTTGTATACCAGTTATTTATGGCTCGTCAAAAGCAATTGGATACTATAAAAAAGTACTGCAATTGGATCATTTAAGCATCAATATCGTCAAATCGGCGAACGAAGCAAACTCTAAGCGTATCAACATTGTGAACTGTGGACCAGAAGATGTAAAAGTAGATATGGGACAAGCAACTGCTGAAGGCGGAGAAGGCGCTTTAGCAGCTTTGGAAGCCGCCACTGCTGAACTCATCGCTGAAAATATTGATGCCTTAGTCACCGCCCCAATCAACAAAAGCAATATGCCAAGTGATAAGTTTGCATTTCCTGGTCACACCGAATATTTTGAACATAAAGGAAATGGGCAAAAATCATTGATGATTTTAATGAGCGGACAAACGCGCATTGCGTTAGCCACTAATCATATAGCTGTTTCTGAAATTTCAAAAACAATTACAGAAGAGTTGCTTGTTAAAAAGTTGACGGTACTGAATAAAACGTTAATTCGTGATTTTGCGATTGTAAAACCACGCATTGCTGTGTTTGGGCTCAATCCACACGCAGGCGATCAAGGACTTTTTGGCGACGAAGAAGCGCGCATCATTATTCCTGCTTTGAAAAAAGCCAATGAACAAGGCGTTTTGTGTGTTGGTCCACTTTCGGCCGATGGTTTTTGGGGTTCACGTTCATTCCAACATTACGACGCCATTTTAGCCATGTATCACGATCAAGGCTTAGCCGCTTTCAAAGCATTGTATATGGATGAAGGCGTGAACTATACCGCTGGCTTGCCATTTGTACGCACATCGCCAGCACATGGAACAGCTTACGACCTCGTTGGTAAAAACGAAGCGAGTGAGCAATCATTCCGCCAAGCGATGTATAGCGCCTGCGACATTATTAGACACCGTGCAACGTACGATGAAAGTAGTAAAAATCCATTGATAGTAGAGCCTGTACGCTTTTCTCACAGAAAAAACGACTAAAATTTGCACAACTCATTTTTTTTCGATTACTTTGCAATTGGATTTAACAAAAAAAAGCATGAAACAGATTTTGACAAATAATTGGTGGTGGCAATCGTTCTTATAAAAGAAGGGTCGTTGCTTGTTTTGTCATATTTAAACCATATTGAGAAACCGTAGAATACCCTTCTACGGTTTTTTTTGTGCATTTTCCAATTACTCAAACAGTCGAAAACTTTTTTTCATGATATTAAATGCTTACATACTTGATTGGTTACATCGAACACGCAGACGATGGCGTTTCTTTTTTATAACAACGAAACCATTAACTTTTTATATCAAACAAAAAACTCTAAAATAATTTCTTATGAAAGTAACTAAAAAAATCGTTTTATCAGAAAACGATATGCCTACACAGTGGTACAACATTACAGCTGATTTGAAAAATAAACCACTGCCAATGCTGCATCCTGGAACCAAACAACCCTTAAAACCTGAAGAGATGGAAGGTCTTTTTGCGAAAGGTTTAGTAGAACAAGAATTTACCAAAGAACGTTACATAGATATTCCAGATGAAGTACGCGATTTATACCGCATCTATCGCCCGACACCTTTAGTGCGCGCTTCAGGATTAGAAAAAGCATTAGATACGCCAGCAAAAATTTATTTTAAAAACGAAAGCGTCAGTCCAGTTGGTTCTCACAAATTGAATTCCGCCATTCCACAGGCTTACTACAACAAAATTCAAGGCATCAAACACATGACTACCGAAACAGGAGCTGGTCAATGGGGTTCGGCTTTGAGTATTGCTTGTAAACATTTCGGTATCGATTTAAAAGTATTTATGGTCAAAGTGAGTTATGACCAAAAACCGTATCGTAGATCAGTTATGCGTACTTATGGAGCTGAAGTTATAGCCTCGCCAAGCAACACAACCGAAGTTGGTCGACGCATACTATTGGCACATCCCGAAACATCTGGAACCTTAGGAATGGCGATTTCAGAAGCTGTGGAAATTGCTATGAAACAGCCTGATACACGATATGGCTTAGGAAGTGTGCTCAATCACGTTATTTTACACCAAACCATTATTGGCGAAGAGGCGAAAAAACAGATGGAAATTGCCGGCGATTACCCAGATATTGTGATTGGTTGTTTTGGAGGAGGTTCCAACTTCTGTGGTATTTCGTTTCCATTTTTACGCGACAATCTAGTAGGTGGTAAAAAAACACGTTTCATTGCAGCGGAACCAGCTTCGTGTCCAAAATTAACACGCGGAACTTTCGAATATGACTTTGGCGATTCTGAAGGTTTCACACCGTTGATACCGATGTACACATTAGGTCACGATTTTGAACCTGCCGACATTCACGCTGGCGGATTGCGTTATCACGGCGCAGGAAGCATTGTAAGCCAATTGATGAAAGATAATCTTATTGAAGCGGCTGATGTTCAGCAATTAGAATCATTCGAAGCGGGTGTGCTATTTGCACAAGCAGAAGGAATTATTCCCGCTCCAGAATCGACACACGCCAT
>DATFIF010000114.1:0-8465 GCA_035270405.1 Paludibacteraceae bacterium
TAATAATTTTGCTTTTAATTCTACCTCTTCACCTTTTCGCGCATAATCGAATGCACGCTTTCCATCAACTTTTACTGCGGAATAAATTGGTGGAACTTGCCAAATTTCACCCAAAAAACTTTTTAATTTCTCATCTACAAGCGCTCTTGTGATGTGTTCTGTGGGATAACGCTCATCTACTGCGTGTTCTAAATCGAACGATGGCGTTGTAGCTCCTAATTCTATCGTGGCAACATATTCTTTGATTCCAGCTTGTAGCGATTCAATTTGTTTGGTGGCTTTTCCCGTACATAAAATCATCACACCTGTCGCTAAAGGATCTAACGTTCCAGCGTGACCAACTTTTAATTTCTTTTTATCCAAATGACGACATAATACTCCGCGTACACGATTCACCACATCAAACGACGTCCAGTGTAACGGTTTGTTGATGTATAACTTCTCTCCTGCTTCGAAATCCATCTTAAATCAGTGAAAATATAATAGTGCCTGTACCAACGACTGCACAGTAAATAGCAAAATAAATGAGTTTGCCATTTTTCACTAAGTTAATCATAAACTTACAGGCAACGCCACCTGCAATAAAAGCTCCTAAGAAACCCGCAATAAGTGCGCCAATTGGAATTCCAAGTTCGGTTTGAGAGCCGATTATATCAATAAGTTCCAATAACGCTTCTCCTAAAATAGGAATAAGTACCATGAGGAACGAAAATTGAGCAATTTTTTCTTTTTTGTTGCCAAGTATCAATCCTGTAGCAATCGTTGAGCCAGAGCGTGATAATCCTGGTAAAACAGCAATGGCTTGTGCGACACCAATAATAAAAGCGTCTCTGTACGAAAGATTCTCTTTTTGGCGTGGTTTTGCAAAATAGGCAAATGTCAACAAGGCTGCTGTGACTAAAAGGCAACAACCGACTAAAAACAATCCGTTACCAAAAAAAGATTCCACAGTATCTTTGAAAAAAATACCAATGATAAATACAGGAATCATCGAAACGAGGATTTTGGCGACGTACATTTTTTCCTCATTCCATTTGGTCGTCGTAAATGTTCCTTTGAATAGCTGTGCAACTTCGTGCCACAAAACGACCAAAGTACTTAAAACTGTAGCAGCGTGTACCACGATTGCGAATGTTAAATTCTCCGCTCCTGAATTTCCTAATAAGGCTTGTCCAATTTCTAAATGTCCGCTACTGCTAACTGGTAAAAATTCGGTTAATCCTTGTAAAATACCTAAAAGAAGTCCTTCTAACCAACTCATTCCTTATCTTGTTTTTTTGTTTTCCATAAAATAGCTACAATCATCAGCACGAATCCACTCATGCTCACAATCGGTGCCAAGGTAATACGACGAAAACTGAAAACGTCAGGGTTAAATTCAAGTGTAGTTGACGAGCCATGCATAAGGAAAAAACCAGCAACAATCAACAAAAATGCGATTGCCATCAGAATAAAATTGATTTTTTTGAATGCGAAATTTCCCATTTTTTTTGTATGATTAAATATAATATAAATCGTCTGTCTTCATTTTTAAATACCGGTTCACACCCAAGAATGTCGACACCATCATAATCAGAAAACTGAATAAGATGACAACGGCGCAAACAGGAACGATAATATGCCAATTGTAAAGACTCATGGCGTCGCCAATTTCTGATTGTACGTAGTAAACAGAGACTCCCAGCAACGTCAATGAAATTAAAGCCGCAATAATGCTATTGAAAAACGAGCGACGTAAAAATGGTCGACGAATAAATAGGGCTCTTGCTCCGACTAATTTCATGGTGTTAATAATGAATCGTTGAGAGTAAACTGACAAGCGAATTGTATTGTTAATAAGTACGATAGAAATAAAAAGTAAAATAATAGCGATACTGCTTAAAATAAGTGACACTTTACTTACGTTCTCATTGAGCATTTGAACCATGTCTTTTTGATAAACCAGCTCTTCGATGCTTTTAAATGTTTGTAGTTTCTGTTCTATCAGTTCGATGCTATCAGTTTGTGCATAATCGGCTTTTAAATAGACTTCGATAGAAGCGCGAAGTGGATTAAAACCAAGAAGTTCGGTAGGATCTTCGCCCAAACCTGCGATGTGCTCTTCTAAAGCAGCCTCTTTGGTGATATATTCCTGCTTCTTGGTAAAATCAGTGAGTGTTAAGTAGTTTTGGAGGCGCGTGATATCCTGTTCCGAAGCATTATCTTTCAGGATAATGGACAAGCTAATATGTTCTTTGGTAAACGTAGCAATTTCTTTAGTCAACAGAAATAAAAAAGTAATCAAACCGACCATAAAAAGCACTAATGAAATGCTGATAGTAGAAGTGAAATGTAGGTTGAAAAAAGAGTCTTTGCGTTGTTTTGGATTTCTATATGCCATAGTTTTTTAGTGTGAGTTCGCAATGGGGTATAAAATACCTAAGTTTAAAAGGTTTTGCAAAAGTAGTGTTATTTTTGATAAAAGTCAAATCTATTTTAGCGAAAAATCCTATTATTTTTGTATTTCAGTTAGGTTGTAGATAATGGGCTTAAAATCCTTGTAGTGAGATTTTTACTTTTACTTTTACACTTATTGTATGGAAACCTTGTTTATTACTGAATTTTTTTATATATCTTTGCATAATCATTTTAATTTCACAAAGTCATGAAGGATCCTGTAAAGATTTTATTTATCACGCAAGAAATTACGCCTTATCTTCCGGAGAGCGCATTAGCAAATATTTGTCGTGAGTTACCACAGCATGTTCAAGAGCAAGGTTACGAAATTCGTATTTTTATGCCCTGTTATGGTCATATCAACGAACGTCGCAACCAATTGCACGAAGTACAGCGTTTATCTGGAATGAATTTAATTATAAATGATTGCGATCATCCGTTGATTATCAAAGTGGCATCTATTCAGGCAGCTCGTATGCAAGTTTATTTTATTGATAACGATGATTATTTCCGTCGCCGTGGTATTTCTTCAGATGATGACAATAAGGAATACGAAGACAATGACGATCGTACCGTGTTCTATGCTCGTGGTGTGTTGGAAACGATTAAAAAGTTACGTTGGACACCAGATATTATTCACTGTCACGGTTGGATGACGGCTTTAGCTCCACTTTACATCAAAAAAGCGTACAACGACGACCCGTTTTTCAGTAAATCGAAAATTGTATATTCCGTATATGATGACGATTTTAAAGAAAATTTCCGTGAAGGTTTTACAGAGCGTATCGCAAAAGAAGGAGTTTCCGAAGCCGATTTGAAGTCTGTAGCTAAGAAAGATGTTAGTTTTGTTGATTTATCGAAATTGGCGATTGATTTTGCAGATGCTGTAGTAGCAGCGAGTCCTCAGATTAATCCCGAATTAGAGTCGTATGCGCGTGAAAAAGGCATCATATATGCTCCATACGACGAAGATTTTAAGACCAACTATATTAAATTGTATGACTCGTTATTTCCTGGACTTGGAGAAGATATTTAATACAAACACGAATTGAATTTTATGAAATGGGCTTATAAATCTCTGCTTTTCGCACTCCTAGTAACTGTTTCGTCATGTAATGATACCAATCAGTTAGGACTTTTAATTCAGCCTGAAGGTGACAAAATTGCTCTTCGAATGGATACCTTCACGGTGCAAACCTTTAACAGGTACATTGATGCTATTTCTGCGCAATGTGATACAACAAGTATGTCACTTGGTGAAGTTTACGATGCAAAATATGGTACTACAAAAGCTGAACTATTGGTGCAATTAGCACCTCCAGTTGGTTACCAATTTGCTCCTGATTCGCTCAACCCTACGCCTGACTCGTTGGTTTTATACATGTATTATCACTCTTGGTTTGGCTCCAAAACAGCTCCGTTGGAACTGAGTATTTACGAACTCAACAAAGAGCCGTTGGTGTACGACCAACTATATTTTTCTAATTTGAACATTGCCGACTTCACGGATCAATCTATTTTGATGGGAAAACGTGTCGTAACTTCAGTTGACCAGACCTTGCCTGATTCCGTACTGCAAGATAAAAATTATCAACCTTCGTTTCGTTACAAATTTTCAAACGAACAATTACAGCGTTTTTTCAACATTCCAAAGTCTGCTTATACTTCTCAAGAAGCTTTTGCTCAGCACTTTAAAGGCATGTACATTACCAGCAAATACGGTTCTTCTACGATGCTCTATTTCAATCAAATAGATTTGAAATTATTTTATCATTACACGTATAAAAAAGATGGAAAAGATACGGTAGTGAATACGTCTATTGTTTATCCTGCAAATAAAGAGGTGCGTCAATTAAACAAATTTTCTCATTCTGATGTATTGGCAAATACGTCATTGGAAGATTCCGTTGTTTACGTCAAAGGACCTGCTGGCATGTTTCCTCGGGTCGTTCTTCCGATGGGTGATATTCGTCGCAAAGTACGCAGTGAACTTGCTACAAAACTCTTTAATGTGAATAGTGCGATGCTGGTAGTTGAAGCTACTGAGTTGCAAACCGAAAGCGGTGCCTTGCCTGTACCCAAATATATCACGTTGATTAAGCTATCAAAAATTACCGATTTTGTACGAGAAAATCATATCCCACAAACGTATGATTCTATAGCAGTTTTGGGAACGTATGATAGCACCAATAAAAATTACGTATTCGATTTGTCCTATTTTTTGAACTATGAAATCCCGCTTCAATCTCTCAATGACAAATCTGATGAAACGTTGGAGTTATTATTAGTTCCAAGTACGGTTGTTTTAAATAGTGCGGGTGCTATCACACACATTCGATCTATGCGTAAACTAGGCGCTGTAACTCTACGGAGTGGCAGTAATCCTAACTCACCTATGCGTATGAAGGTGATTTATAGTGGGTTTTAATTAAAAATAATCAAAAAAGGCCATATGGCCTTTTTTATTAGTTAAGAATTATGAAACGCATTTTATTCATCCTGCTCATACTCACTCCTTCGCTCTATCTTTTTGGACGTGATTCTGTTTCGACCTACTATCAACAAGGAGAATTTATCAGTTATTGCTCAGTGGTTACAGATGTGCCGTTGAAAGTCGCCGATTCAGTTGTTGATGATTTGATAAGTCAATTTAGAGGAGATCCTGAGCTCCTTTTTGAATGGGCATTTAAGGATTTAGGCAAACAGCCAGGCGACAAATCTAAAAATGAAGTACTCATCAAACTAAAACTAGCGACTTTTGACAAAATGACAGGGAAAAGTCTGTTGCTGACAGATGTGATTGTTTCTGAATATACCACTTACGAAAACGTCGCTATCGAGAGCAAAGTGACTAAAACAAAGATGAATAGTGGAAAGACACGCGTTTTTGTTGATATTTTCTATTCCAATGCACTCTTAAAGAAAGCGTATGGCACATTCTTTGTCGTTCCTTTAGATGAAAATAGAGTGATGATGTCCGTTCAAATTCATGTCCGATTTGGTTGGTTTTTCAATATCTTCATCACTCAAAAACGCTATCGCAATTTAGTTGAATGGCGTATGAAAGGTTTTATGAACAATATGCGCAAGGAGGCAGAAAGGCGCGTAATTAACAGAGAAAAGTAGAGGATAACTATATGGAAAATTACTATTCAGACCAATTAAAACAAGTACTCACGTTCAGTCGTGAGGAAGCTGAGCGTTTGGGAAATCATGAGATTTTTCCCGAACATTTGGTTTTGAGCATGTTACGCATTCATGAATCGAAAGCGATGACACTCTTACAGACCTTGAATGTAGATTTGAAATTGGTAAAACAGTTTATCGAAAAAGAGATTCGCACCGAAGAGGTGACTGCTAATATAGCGTTGTCATTGTCGGACGATGCCGAACGTATTTTAAAATTAGTACACTTGGAAGCGCGTGCGATGAATGAAAAAATCGCTGATACAGAGCATCTTTTGCTCTCTATTCTTAAAAATGGCGCAGGAGTGGGCTTAGAAAGTCTATCTACACAAGGAGTTACTTACGATTTAGTTCGCGAAAAAGTCCTTGGGCGTTCCGATGTGCGCATGGGTTCTGTTTTTAGTGATGAAGATGATTTAGACGATGAAAAGCCGATTATTCCTACAGCTAAAACGACACAAGCCAAAGAGAGTAGCGACACGCCCGTGTTGGATAATTTTGGTAAAGATATTACCAAAGCGGCTATCGAAAATAAGTTAGATCCTATCGTTGGTCGTGACAAGGAGATTGAACGCGTTGTACAAATTTTAAGTCGTCGTAAAAAAAATAATCCTGTTTTGATTGGCGAACCAGGTGTTGGAAAATCGGCTATTGCTGAAGGTTTGGCCTTACGTATTGTGGAACGTAAAGTTTCGCGCGTTTTATTCGACAAGCGTGTGGTAGCCTTGGATATGGCGTCGATTGTTGCTGGTACGAAATACCGTGGACAGTTTGAGGAACGTATGAAAGCCATTTTGAATGAATTAGAAAAAAATCCGAACGTGATTTTATTCATCGACGAAATTCACACGATTGTTGGTGCTGGTGGCGCTTCAGGCTCGTTGGACGCAGCTAATATGCTAAAACCTGCTTTGGCACGGGGCGAAATCCAATGCGTGGGAGCAACTACACTGAACGAATATCGTCAAAGTATAGAAAAAGATGGCGCGTTAGAACGTCGTTTTCAAAAAATTATGGTAGAGGCTACGTCTAAAGAAGAGACGCTTCAAATCCTTGAAAATATTAAATTCCGCTATGAAGATCATCATCAAGTGCTTTATACGCCGGAAGCGCTTGACGCTTGCGTCTATTTGACCGAGCGTTATATTAGCGATCGTGCTTTTCCCGATAAAGCGATTGACGCTTTAGATGAAGTGGGTTCTCGTATTCACATGCTGAATTTGAGTGTTCCTGCAGAAGTGGAAGAACTCGAGAGTAAAATAGAAGCCATGAATGTTGAGAAAAATGATTTTGTTAAACAACAAAATTATGAATTGGCGGCAAATGCGCGAGATCAAATTCGACAATTAACGCTGACTTTAGAAGCGGCTAAATCTGCTTGGATGGAACAATCCAAACAAAATCGTACCACTGTAACTGCCGAAGATGTGGCACAAACGGTGTCGATGATGTCGAATGTTCCAGTTCAACGCATTGCTCAGGCTGAGGGTCTTCGTTTGTTGAATATGAAAGATACCTTGCAAAAAGAGGTTATCGGACAAGATGAAGCGGTTGGGAAAGTGGTAAAATCCATTCAACGTAATAGAGTGGGATTAAAAGATCCTAATAGACCGATTGGCTCATTTATTTTTCTTGGTCCCACGGGTGTTGGAAAAACTCACCTTGCCAAGCGTTTGGCTGAATTTATGTTTGGTACTGCTGATGCCATTATTCGTGTCGACATGAGCGAATTTATGGAAAAGTTTAGTGTTTCGCGCCTTATTGGAGCACCTCCAGGCTATGTCGGCTACGAAGAAGGTGGCCAGTTGACTGAAAAAGTGCGTCGTAAACCGTACGCCATTTTATTACTTGATGAGATAGAAAAAGCGCATCCTGATGTGTTTAATATTTTATTGCAAGTGTTGGACGAAGGACGTTTAACTGATAGTTTAGGTCGTAAAATCGACTTTAAAAATACGGTTATCATCATGACTTCTAATATCGGAACACGACAACTGAAGGATTTTGGACAAGGCGTCGGTTTCTCTGTGCCAACGGATAAAGCATCGAATGAATATGCACATAGTGTTATTCAAAAAGCTTTATCTAAAGCGTTTTCTCCAGAGTTTTTGAATCGCGTGGATGATGTTATTATATTTGACCAATTGAGTCAAGAATCGATATTCAATATTATTGATTTAGAATTAGCAAATCTCTATAAACGTATTGGAAATTTAGGTTTTACCATCGATTTGTCGGAAGAAGCTAAAAAATTCATTGCCGAAAAAGGATATGATGTGCAATTTGGAGCTCGTCCGTTGAAACGTGCCATTCAAAGCTATTTGGAGGATGTTTTATCTGAAAAATTACTCGCAGACGAAATTCACAAAGGCGATGTCGTTCGTGTGGAGTTAGATAAAGATAAACAAATTTTAACAATATCAACAAAATAATAGTCTTCACTTTATTTGTTTAAGTTACTGATTTGTTGAATAATAACTCTTTTTGTTAATATAAAAAAGTTTAAATAACAGGTATAAGTAATTGTTTTAAGAACAAAATGCCTAACTTTGTCGCTGAATAACAAATGGTATTTTGTTTGTTATTTCACCAAAACCAAAACCAAACCAAAACTGACGGGTACTCGTGTTCTTTATGTAAGTACTCGCGAAATTTTATTAAATGGAAACAACCAAATTACGGGCTGCTATCACCGCTATAGAAGCCTATGTTCCAGATTATATTCTGACCAATGAGGAGTTGAGTAGCATGGTTGACACGTCCGATGAATGGATTATGTCACGTGTAGGTATTCGTGAACGCCATATTTTGAAAGGCGAATACGGTATGACTTTTATGGCTGT
>DATFIF010000115.1:0-9387 GCA_035270405.1 Paludibacteraceae bacterium
ATAACGCTCACCAGATTTTATCACGCGATAGTTCGTTATGGCCTCTTTGCCGCCATTGTCCACGGGTGACGACATGACTTTCATCGACTTCAAATTGTCGGTTAGCCAACTCACAATGCGTCCTTCTCGTTTTGCAAATTCGCCTTCTGATACGGCAATGTAACGACGTTCGATAATGGTATTGTTCCAATCGTTTTGCAGACGTTCTTGTGCCTCTTCCGATTTGGCTAAAATCAACAAACCAGAAGTTTCTCTATCTAAGCGATGCACGATATACACACGATCCGTCTTGCGATGACGGCGCACATGTTCCATCATGATACTATAAGCCGTCTGTTCTCCTTCGATGCCAGTAGACATAGTCAATACGCCAGGTTTTTTATCAACAACGATTAAATCATCATCTTCAAAAACAATGCGAACCTGATGATTAGGATTTGGCGCGCTTTCTCCGACGGCACGAATAGACACTTCGTCGCCTTGGTGCACTGGCGTGTCAAAAAGTGTACTCACACGTCCATTGATAGCCACTTGACGATGAGATAAATACGATTTTATAGCGGTCCGACTTTTGTCGGTCAGCGATTCTATAAGAAATGGAAGCAACGTATTTTTCGTTTGTACGCGTAGTTTTTGTTCTTCGTTACGTTTGCTATATGAGGTCGATTTTTTGCGCATGCTAAATTATTCTTTGATGATAAAAATCTCTTCGTTCTCACGTTTCATGAGGTATTCCTCGCGTGCGAAGGTTTCTAAATTGTCAAGGCTTGAGTTGATGGCTTTGATTTTAGTGTGGTCATTTTTAATCGCATCTTGGTAAAATTTAATCTCTTTTTTTAAATGCGATATGTCACGTTTGGCGCGTGCTTGTTTGATGAAATTATTTTGATCAAAAAACGTGACAAACACCAGAAACAGTACAAGCGTGATTCCATACTTGTAAGTAGAGAAGAACGTTTTTATTTTTTCTAGGGTTAATTTGGTTGCCATTATCAAGACATTTTAAGAAAGCAAAGGTAATCATTTTTCTTTGAAAAATTGTTGGCTCTGAGATGGAATATTTTGTGCTAAAATGACTATATTTGCACTGAAAATAAAATTAACTCATGGAACAGTATATTGTATCGGCTCGAAAGTATCGTCCAGCCACGTTTCGTACGGTTGTTGGGCAAGATGCGCTCACAACCACTTTAAAAAATGCCATAGCGAACAATCAGTTAGCACATGCTTATCTTTTTTGCGGACCACGTGGTGTTGGCAAAACTACCTGTGCGCGTATTTTTGCTAAAACCATAAATTGTCAAAATCCCAAATCCGATGGCGAAGCGTGCGACGCCTGTGAATCGTGCCGTGGTTTTAATGAACAACGCTCTTTTAACATTCACGAATTGGATGCCGCATCCAATAATTCCGTAGATGATATTCGCTCGTTGGTCGATCAAGTACGCATTCCGCCTCAGATTGGTAAATACAGTGTTTATATCATTGATGAGGTTCACATGCTCTCGGCAGCAGCTTTTAATGCTTTTCTGAAAACGTTAGAAGAGCCACCTGCTCACGCTATTTTTGTGTTGGCTACTACCGAAAAACATAAGATTATTCCAACTATTTTGTCCCGTTGTCAGATCTACGATTTCAGCCGTATTCGTGTGGTTGATATTGTGAATTATTTACAATATGTTGCAGATAATGAGGGAATTGCTGCAGAACCTGAGGCGTTGAATGTGATTGCTCAAAAAGCGGATGGCGCTATGCGCGACGCACTCTCAATTTTTGACCAAGTGGTGAGTTTTTGTGGCGGACAAATTACCTATAAAGGTGTTATTGAAAATCTCAATGTACTCGATTACGACTACTATTTTCGCTTAGTTGACGATTTGTTGGCAGGTCGTGTCAATCACGCCTTGATGCTTTTGAATGAAGTTTTAAATATGGGATTTGATGCTCAGCATTTCACCACTGGGTTATCGACTCATTTTCGCGATTTGTTGGTAAGCCGTGATGCTGAAACGCTGATATTATTAGAAGTGGGCGCTTCCATTGCTGAAAACTATCTAGAACAAGCCAAGCGGTGCCCAATTTCCTTTTTATACCGTGCGCTCGAACTTGCGAATGAGTGTGATTTGAGTTATAAAGCGAGTCGTAATAAACGGCTTTTGGTTGAATTGACGTTGGTTCGTTTGTGCCAACTCACTGGAATCGTGCCACAAACCGAAGATGAACGTATCGAAATTAAACCGTTGGTTGCTGTTCCCACGGTAGAGCAATCGACGACGGCCGCTGTTTCGAAACCAGTGACGACAACATCTCCCCAAGTGAGTGAGTCCCAACAATCGTATGCTTCAAAACCAGCCATTTCATCTCCCAAAGAAACTACTCCTGCAACAAAAATCACGCACATACGAGCACCTCAAAGTTTATCTATTTCACGAGTGGATCGACCTCAAGTTACCTCTGAATCTGCGACAACAAAATCAGAAACAGTAGTTCCAGAACGCCGTTCAGCATTTACTTCCGCGGAGTTTATTGCGGCGTGGAAACAGTGTGCAAAAGAGGTGGTTGACCAAGCGCACACAACCAATACGATGTTGAATTTTCTACCCGAACAGGTGTCTGGTGAATTGTATAAAGTGTTAGTAGTGAATAATTTGCAGCAAAAAACACTACTAGAACATCAGGCTACGATTACGGGAAAATTAGCCAACATATTACAAAATGATTTTGTTGCATTTACCATCGAAGTAGATCACACGATAGCAGAAAAATCGGCATTTACACCTGAGGAAAAGTTAGTGAAAATGCAAGAGAAAAATCCTGATTTCAGTGATTTAAAACAACAATTGGGTCTCGAATTATAATAAGCAGTGAGCATTCAAAGAAAAGGCGAGAAGTTAACTTCTCGCCTTTTCTTTGAATCCGTTATTCGGAAAATGGTTTTATTTCGCACATCTCTTGGTACTCGTTCCACTCGGCATCATTTTCGACATAAAGTGTGATTGGCAATTGTTCGAACGTAGCCAAGGCTTCGTTTAATCGTTCTCCAAAAACGCGTGAGGTGCGTGTGTAAAATACCAACGTGCGTTCGTTATTGCCCGTGTAGATTCCAGTTAAAATGGCCAATTTATCTTTTTCTACCGCTTGTTGTAGCGCATTTTGAGCCTCTTCCATCACGATAGCTTCTTCTTCCGAAGGCATACCATTCGACGTGGCGGCGTAGTTCCAATAAATTTCTACTCGTTCTTTGAATTTACCTGATTGGCGAAACTCGTTCACTTCATCGCGTCCTGTTATAAAAATAGGGCAGTTGTTGTCAGCTTCGGCAACACCGCCAAACCAATTGTTTGATAATACCATAAATTATTTAATGTAAATCGTTGTAAATCTAGTGAATGCGTCTGTTTACTCTCTGTTATTTCCAAGCTAATGCGCTAGCTCCAAGAATGGCTGCGTCAGACTCTTTGAGTCGTGAAAAGAGTACTTTTATCTTATTTTTCCAGAGTGGCATGACGTTTTTATTGAGATTATCAGTGATGGGTTTCATGATTAAATCTCCCGATTTAGTTAATCCGCCAAATAATATAATCGCTTCTGGCGAGCTGAATGCTACAAAATCGGCGAAGGCTTCGCCCAACATTTTCCCGGTATAATCAAAAATCTCTTTGGCTAATTCGTCGCCTTTCTCGGCAGCTTCAAACACATCTTTTGACGTGATGGTTTCAGCCGGCATAGTTCTCAACAGACTTTCTGTGTTGGTTGTTTCCAAAAGCTCGCGAGCAGTTCGTGCCACGCCTGTGGCGGAAGCATAGGCTTCCAAGCATCCCGATTTCCCGCAGCCACACAGGCGACCATTTTTACGAACCATTGTGACGTGTCCGAGTTCGCCCGCAAATCCATCGTGTCCGTAAAGCACTTCTCCGTCGATAACAATGCCACTACCAACACCTGTTCCAAGCGTAATCATGATAAAATTTTTCAGTCCTTGTGCCGCTCCGTAGGTCATTTCGCCCACAGCCGCTGCGTTGGCATCATTGGTTAAACGCACGGGTAATCCCATTTTTTTACTCATCAATTCCGCAAATGGAATCACTTGTGTGCCTCCCCACGTTAGATTCACTGCATTTTCAATTGTACCTTTGTAATAATTGCCATTGGGAGCACCGATACCAATCCCTTGAATGTGATCTAACGTGTAATTTTTCGTAATAAGACCATTTACAGCGTCGCATAAATGAGCGATAAACTCTTCATGACTAGTTGTGTTATCACTGCGGATAGCAATTTGCGACAGGACGTTGCCCGAAGCATCGACAATACCGATTTTGGCAGTTTGTCCACCAATGTCAATACCTACTACATACGATTTATTCATAACAGGGAGGTTTTATAAATTTTTCTTTAGAAATTCGTTGAAACGCTTATAAAGATGCAGGCGTGTTTTGTCGCCCAAAATGCTGTGATTTTTGTTGGTGTACAGCTGCATTTCAAATTGTTTGCCAGCATCTACTAATTTTTCAGTGTACAAGAGTGTCTGTTGCAAGTGCACATTATCGTCGGCTGTGCCGTGCACAAGCAGTAAATTGCCTTGTAATTGATCGGCTTTATCCAATAAGTTAGCCTGTTCGTAACCTTGGTAATTTTCTTGAGGACGGCTCATAAATCGCTCCGTGTAAGCGGTATTGTACAGTTGCCAATCGGTTACAGGTGCTACTGCTATTCCCGCTTTGAATGTGCCATTGCCGTATGTCAAGCAATTTAGTGTCATAAATCCGCCGTAACTCCAGCCCCAAATAGCGATGCGACTGGCGTCGATAAAGTTTTGTTTGCCTAAATAGTTGGCAGCCTCAAGTTGGTCTTTTGTCTCTAATTCGCCCAGATGCCAATAGGTGCACGTTCTAAAATCACGTCCGCGTGCGCCAGTTCCACGACCATCGACACACGCTACAATGTAATCTTCTTGCGCCAAGTAATATTCCCAATCGAGTTTCCAGCGATTAAGCACTTCTTGTGAATTTGGACCGCCGTATTGTATCATAACCAATGGATATTCCTTGCCCTCAATCATATTTCGTGGTTTTACTAACCAACCATTCAAAATCACATTTTCGGATGTTGTGAATTGGAAAAACTCTTTCGTAGGCAAATTCAAGGCTGAAAACTTCTCAGCTAACTCTTTGTTCTCTTCTATCACACGAACTGTTTTTCCTGTGTTTGTAATAAGTGTATAACAATTTGGTGTGGTGGAATTATTAAATTGAGCAATCGCAAACGTAAATCCTTTTGCAAAAGAGGCATTATGTGTGCCTGAGCGTTCGTCGAGGCAGGTCATTTTACCTTTCGAATCGGATTTGTAGACGTGTCGATCCATGGGCGACTCTTTGGCAGCTTGAAAATAGACGGTTTTCGCTTTCTCATCGTAACCGTAAAAATCGGTCACATCCCAATCGCCTTTGGTGAGTTGGCGTGCCAACATGCCATTGGCATTGAACAGATACAAGTGACGATATCCGTCGCGTTCGCTCATGCAGATAAAACTGTTGTCATTGTTGAATGTGAGCTGTTTTAAATTTTCATAATCAACATACGTTTTACCGGTTTCGTTGAATAGACGTGTGGCGACACCTGAACGCGGGTTGACCGAGAGTAAGTTGAGTTCTGTTTGGTTGCGATTGAGTTTAACGACTGCGAGTGCGTTTTCGTCGTTGGACCAACGCATGTGTGGTAAATAAGCTTCTGCATCGTCACCCAATTGCATCTGTTTAGTGGTGCGATTTTGAATGTCGTACACGTGAAGTGTTGTTTTTGAATTTTCCTTTCCTGCTCGCGGATATTTGTAGGTGTATAGAGTAGGGTAGTCTTCGTCAAATTGTTGGAATGAGAACTCTTTTACAGCGGTTTCATCAAAACGTACAAAAGCTACTAATTTGCTATCTGGGCTCCATTCGAAATAACGTATGGTCCCAAATTCCTCTTCATACACCCAGTCGGCTGTTCCGTTGAGGATTTTATTTGGCTCACCATCCTCCGTAAGCGCTATTTCGGTATTGTAATCGAGTTTTTTGAGAAATAAATTGTGGTTGCGAGCAAATGCTACAATACGTCCATCTGGTGAAAATTGTGCCGCTTGTTGGTCGTTGACTGTGCTTGTTAATGGCTCCATGCGATTACGTTTGACAGTATACACATAATAAGTGGTCGTAAACGATCGCCGATAGATTTTTGAAATAGCCGTGTGAATCAGAATCTTTTGTTCATTCTTCGAAAATTCATAACCTTCAATGGCTTTTAAAGTGCAATCGGGTGTCTTTTCAAGATTTACAATGGTGTCTGTCGCTTTGCCAGAAGCATAATCAAAGGCTATGATACATTTTTTATCGTCGCTCAAAGTGGTGTAATGTTCACCATCATTCATGTGATAAACTTCGGCTGGCTTCAAGGGTTTATAATCGCCTTGTGTGAAAGCTTGTAGGTATTCGGTAGATTGTGCAGACACTGAAAAACAGCTAACTAGAAAAGCGCTGATAATCATCACTGTTTGTGGAACTTTATTCATAGTTGTGAATTTCATAATTATCTTGCAAATGTAACTTTTATCTATCAAATGGCAAAGTGCCTGCTTGATATTTTTGATTTCCGATAGTTTTCTCAATAAAATTGAACGAGGTCGTCTCTTTTTACAAAAAAAACAGTAACTTTGTCGCGTTCAAAAAGTAGCGAGTATGAAGAAAATCCAGATGGTCGATTTGCGTTCGCAATACGACAAAATTAAGGCAGAAGTCGATGCTGGCATTCAAGAAGTATTGGATACAACCACTTACATCAAAGGTGGTAAAGTGACCGATTTTCAAGAAAATCTGGAAACGTATTTAGGCGTCAAACATGTGATTCCTGTTGGGAATGGTACCGATGCGTTGCAAATTGCATTGATGGCATTGGATTTGAAGCCTGGCGACGAAGTGATTACGCCAACGTTTACATTTATTGCAACGGCAGAGGTTGTTGCCTTATTGGGTTTGACACCCATTTTGGTGGATGTTGATTTTGACACGTTTAATATGGATATGGCTGCGGTAGAAAGAGCCATTACGCCCAGAACCAAAGCGATTGTGCCAGTGCATCTGTTTGGTCAAAATGTGTCTATGGAAGCGTTGCTTGAGTTGGCAAAAAAACACCATTTGCACATTATCGAAGATGCGTGTCAATCGATTGGAGCGCGTTATACGTTTGCCAATGGACGCTGTGAAATGTCAGGTTGTATGGGCGATATTGGCTGCACATCCTTTTTTCCATCAAAGAATTTGGGTTGTTATGGCGACGGTGGTGCTATTTTTACAAATAACGACACCTTAGCTAAAAAAATGCGTGCCATTGCCAATCACGGAATGGAAGTGCGTTATTATCACGATGTAGTGGGCGTTAATTCCCGATTAGATAGCATGCAAGCAGCAGTTTTGGAAGCAAAATTGCCACATTTAGAAACCTATACGAAAGCACGTCAAGCAGCAGCTGAATTTTATAATCACGCCTTTGCTGGTTGTGAAAAACTGATAACTCCTGTAACCGCAAAAGATACGACACACGTATTTCATCAATATACCTTAAAGTTAGTGGGCGTGGATCGTGAAAAGGTGCGTCACTATTTGTCAGAGAAAGCAATTCCTGCGATGATTTATTATCCTGTGCCGCTTCATTTGCAGAAAGCCTATCAAGATGCGCGTTATCAAGCGGGCGATTTTCCAGTAGCAGAGCAGTTGTCGGCCTGTGTGTTGTCGCTGCCTATGCACACTGAATTGGATCACGAGCAGTTGACCTATATCACCGAACAGGTGTTGGCTGCCGTAGAAATGTGTTAGAATAAAGATTTTTTGTTTTATATAAGATGTATCCGTAGCTCAGTTGGTAGAGCAATTGACTCTTAATCAATGGGTCGTGGGTTCGAATCCCACCGGGTATACGTTTCGAGGCTCAAATGCCTTTGTTTTTACCGTTTTGCCGACTTGTTGCCGACAAAAACTAAGAAAGCTCCTAATTAGGGGCTTTCTTAATGTTAAATAACGGTCTTTCAAAACTCACTAAATGTGGTTTGTTTAGAATGGCGACGCTATTGATAATATTTCATAGTGGTTACGAAATTTCGTTTTCAGAGATTAGTTGACACACCATTTTTTTTACAATCTACTTTACAAATGCTTTTTTCAAGCGAATAAGTTTTCCTGCATTTTCTAACTCACTGATTTTATTATGTATCGATTTGTGATTAGGATACATCGCCTTCAGTAGCGAAAAATCAACTGGAACCGCTCCTATTTCTGCGAGTGCATTCATAAAATATTCAAATTAGTTTACAAAAATAGTAAAAATAGGAATAGATACTACTAATTAATTCAATTATCTGTTCAAAATTTTGCTAAAAAATATTTATTTAGTGTAAACCTAATAAATACGCTACTTTCATGTACGTTTTATCGTTGCTCGTTAATCGTTGCTCGTAGTTACTGCACGCTAAACGTTTAATGTCGTTCTTTAAATTCTTAACCCTTCATCCTTCATCCTTAACGTTGCTCGTTATTCGCTAAACGTAGTTTCTTCACGCTATACGCTAAACGTTCAACGTTTAACGTTTATATGTAATAACCAACAAAACAAGGCTGGCGACAGATTAATAACCCGTATTTTGCGCTTTGCCCCTGTGGAACTATGATACATAGACAACGGATAAATCATTTTTTCGCGTAACGCTTTGAAATAAAAAGCTCTGTGAGGATAAAAGTCGGCTCCTACGTAACCAAGTAGCGAAATAACCGTGGCTGCTATCATGCCATCAAACCAACGTTTATCGGGCTGTTGTTGGGCTTGCTGTTTCATGGAGTCGATAAGTAACAATTTATCGTTCAGCAACTTTTTAGTTTTTTCAGGGTCCACGCTTTGCGTTATGGAACCTATACGCATTAAATAGTTGTACACCATCGTATCTACGGAAGTTACACGCTGTGCACGCACCAATAAACGAGGCGTCCATTCGGTATCTTCAAAATAAATGCCCACTTTAAAATGATGTGCTTCGGCTTGCAACAGTGTGGCGCGTATCATAAACTGCACCGCATAACAGCCATAACCAAGTCGCTCTGTGAGAAACGTTAAACCATCGCATACCACATCGCGGTAATCGACAAATGGTTTCATGGCTTTATACGGCTCAAACACCTGATACTGTTCATTCACATTTTGATAGTTGAATCGCAACACATCCAACTGCTCCTTTTCCATTTTTTGAACTAATGCGCCCAATACATGCGGTTCTAAATAATCATCGGAATCGACAAACTGGATGTATTTTCCTTTAGCATGAAGCAGTCCTGTATTGCGTGCTGCACTTAATCCACCATTGGG
>DATFIF010000116.1:0-2560 GCA_035270405.1 Paludibacteraceae bacterium
GGTTAGGCACCGGTCTGCAAAACCGTCTACAGCAGTTCGAATCTGCTAGGAACCTCCAAATCAGGAAGCCCTCAGTTGTTAAACAGAGGGCTTTTGTTGTTTTTTTAAATAGAAAACCTTATCTTGCAACCATGAAAAAGACATTATTATTCGCACTGTTTACGCTATTTTTGGCAAGTTGTCAAACTAAAAGTCCTCGTATTATATCAGAAGATATTGTACCAGTAACCATTTCGAACATTACTGACAGCTCGATGTTTCACTTAATTGAGCCTTATAAAGCCCAATTAGATTCAGACATACATGTCGTTATTGGCCGATCGGCAATCGAACTGACCAGAGGTTTACCAGAGGCGTCGTTGAACACATTTGTGGCCGATGCCATGTTAGATTATGGTAGTAAAATAAAACCAACCGACATCGCTATCACCAATCTGGGAGGATTACGCACCGATTTACAAGAAGGTCCTATAACTGTGGGAGATGTGATGCAAGTGATGCCCTTCGACAATGCGATGGTATTTGTGGAACTTTCAGGCAAAGAGGTCAACAACCTATGCGACGCCATTGCAGCAAAAGGTGGCGAAGTTGTGGCTGGCATTTCGATGAAAATAGTTGGCGACAAAGCTGAAGATGTGTTAATTCAAGGAAAACCTATTGACGAAAATAGAACGTATCTCATCATCACAACCGATTACCTCTCTTATGGCAATGACCATTTGGAACCTTTAGCCAATTTTAAAACGATAGAATCGTTAGATATTTTAGTACGCGACCTTCTTATTGGACATATCATGAACGAAACCAAAGCTGGACGCGCTATTCAACCAACCTTAAAAAATAATATCTATGTTGAAAAATAAAAAACACTCGCTTATCTTGTTTGGGCTTGCACTTTTACTAAGTGCTTGTAATCACTCGCCACAAACATTACTTATTTTGCATACTAATGACGCACACAGTCAAGTAGAACCAACAAAAGATGGTCTTGGCGGATTTGTTGCTCGTCAAGCGCTAGTTGACAGTTTCCGCACAGTATATCCCAATGTATTATTACTAGATGCAGGCGATATCTTTCAAGGAACGCCTTATTTTAATAGATTTGATGGTCGCTTAGAGATAGAAGCGTACAACCAAATGGGTTACGAAGCAGCAACTATTGGTAATCACGAATTTGACAAAGGAATTGATACATTAGCAGCGCGTATTCGTCAAGCTAAATTTCCTTTTGTAAGTGCAAATTACGAGGTGAAAGGAACGGCTCTCGACGGCTTAGTAAAACCTTACGTAGTTATTGAGAAAAGCGGCTTGAAAGTTGGTATATTAGGACTTGGTGTTGATCCCAACAAATTAATACTAGAAACTTATTTTGGAGGACTTACATACACCGATCCGATAAAAGGAGCGAATCGTTATGCTGAGATTTTGAAAAACAAAGAAAAGTGCGATTTTGTGATTGTTCTTTCACACCTTGGCTATTCGTCCGATCCAGAGATTATGTCTGACTCACTTGTGGCTGTGAATAGTCGCAATATCGACCTTATTTTAGGAGGTCACACACACGAAATTAGAGGTGTTTTTGATATTAAAAATCTTGATAACAAATCTGTTTCGGTGCTGCAAGCTCACAAATCAGCCAAAGAAATCACCACTATTGTCGTTGAATATTAATCAAACGGCTATATATCACTAAAAAAGGTCATCTCGTAAGATGACCTTTTTTTTAAATACGTTTGTCGTAAATTGAAAATTACATATTTTCCTTTTTCACTTCGAAATGCGCTTGAGGATGTATGCAAGCTGGACATACTTCTGGAGCCGATTTTCCGACGTGGATATAACCACAATTACGACATTGCCAAACAACTTCACCCTCTTTAGCAAAAACAGAAGCTGTTTCGATATTAGCCACAAATGCACGATAACGCTCTTCGTGTGCTTTTTCTGCAATCGCTATATTACGATACATAGCCGCAATTGACAAGAAACCTTCTTGCTCTGCCACATCCGCAAAATGAGGATAGTCGTGTGACCACTCTTCGTGTTCGCCAGCAGCAGCAGCTTGGAGATTATCGATAGTACGACCAATAACACCTGCTGGAAAACTCGCAGTAATTTCTACCATACCACCTTCTAAAAACTTAAACATGCGTTTAGCATGCTCTTTTTCTTGGTCTGCTGTTTCCGTAAAAATAGCAGCAATCTGTTCAAAACCTTCCTTTTTAGCAGCACTTGCAAAATAGGTGTAACGCATACGAGCCTGACTTTCCCCAGCAAAAGAATGCATTAGATTCTTTTCAGTTTGTGTTCCTTTAATACTTTTCATAGATTATAAATTAAAAATTAGTAGTTCTATCGGAGTGTAAAATTAGCGTTTTATTTTGAAATAACCATACACTAACTTATTTTTCTGAGTACTAATTTCCCATTGTAAAGTTTGAATGCTTTTTGTACCTTTGTCAGTTGCTAATTTTTATTGAAAAATGCCTGAAACCGAGAATTTACACACAAATAATAGTGCCGATTTGAGAAATTTACTGAACTCAAATCAATATGATGC
>DATFIF010000117.1:0-14083 GCA_035270405.1 Paludibacteraceae bacterium
CCATGTTCCGTTTTTCCAATTTTAAATGGTGCGTGAACTGAAAATAGAGTTGTGCGCGGAGCATTGGTAATGCTAATCCATTGCAAACGTTGTAGTCCAAATATTTGTATCATCTGCTGTTCGCCAACAGCAGCAGGATTCGTTATTGTTTTATTGTACATGTGCTGGGTAATTTGAGCATCAAATTGTCCCAAAACAGATGTATTTATACTGAAACAGAGTACTAAACCTAAACTTAATGAGCTATATTTACTAAAAAACTTCACAATTATTTGATAAATCAATGTTTTTTCGGACACAAATGCCATGTTTTTATACTAGTAAAACTAAAAACACTGGAAAAAATTGTGTGTCGCAAAGTTTCTTTAGCTATTTTTTTCAATAAGCCGAGCCGTTAATATTCTTCCTCGTTGAAAAAGAAGTCCTCTTTACTCGGATAATCCGGCCAAATATCTTCAATACTCTCGTAAATATCGCCTTCATCCTCGATTTCCTGTAGGTTCTCAATTACTTCAAGTGGTGCGCCAGAGCGCATGGCGTAATCAATAAGCTCATCTTTCGAGGCTGGCCAAGGGGCGTCTTCTAGTTTTGAGGCAAGTTCTAATGTCCAATACATAAGTAATAAGTCCTAAATATCGTTTATTATAGTATAAGTTTCACCAATTGAATTGGCTTTCAATCGGCAAAGATACTTTTTTTTTAAATAGATGTATCATTTTTCCCAAAAAAAATCATCCAAGTTGTTTTTTTTTGTTAAATGCCGTGCTAAAACAAATAAAAAATCGGATAATCGGTTCATATATATCACAATATTATCTTCTATAATGACTTGATTTTTAGCTTCTAAAATCATCCTTTCGGCACGTCGAGTGATGGCGCGACACACATGACAAAGAGCCGATGTTTCTTCCTCACCATAAATGATAAACTGGGTGAGTTTTGGCAGTTGTTCATTCATTTTATCAATATTTGCTTCCAAATAGGTGATTTTATCTTCTAATATGTGTACAGAATCAGGCAGTTTTGTCGTGGTTAGGTCGGTTGCCAAATTTGCTCCAATACTCATTAGCGTATTTTGTATGGTGTGAATCACCTCGCGTTCTTCTCCCGACAATTTAGTTTTTAATAATCCCAAAAACGCATTGAGTTCATCTACTGTGCCATAAGCTTGTAACCGAATATCTGTTTTTGATACACGTTGTCCTCCAACTAATGAAGTGGTGCCTTTGTCGCCTGTTTTCGTATAAATTTTCATCGCTAATAAGTTGTTAAAATTGAACGAAATACGATTGTTTTTGTAAATCAGGATTAAATAACGTGATTCCCATTTGAAATAAATCCATATCTACGCGTATTTTTTCGTGTTTTTTTATTTGTGTCCAAGCCTGCTCCATGCCTTTTGACCAATGAATGTCGTCAAATATAAAAATAGTTTTGGCGTGAGCTTTTGGTAAACATTGTTTAAAATAATTCAGCGTAGCCTCGTAGGTGTGATTAGCATCAAAAAATACAATATCTAATTTGGGACACAGCTCTAACGCTGTTGGCAAAGTTGTGTTGATATCCCCAGGCAGTAATGAGATGTTGGAGAAGCCCTGTTTTACAAAGTTTTTAGTTGCAATTTCACAGAGCGATTGTTCGCCTTCTAATGTGATAACTTTCGCCTGTGAGTTTGCCGCTGCCAGATGCATGGTTGTTAATCCTAAATTGGTGCCTAACTCAAGAATATGTTCTGCCCGTGTGTTATTGACTATGCGGAATAGTAATTCGGCATGTTTTTGCTGAGTGGCTGATTTTTTTAAGATTTTACTAACGGTTGTTGTCTGTGGAGTACTTGTGCCAAAGCCCGATAACGTGATTGGTGTTGTATCTGCCGAAAACTCTTTTCTTATAGCACGTAACGTTTTGTAGGCATAAAAAGAGCCTTTTTCGTATAGCACATGGTTGAGCCAATGAAAAACGAATGGAGAGTGTACACCGAAACCTTTATAATGCTTCGCTTGATGCCAATAGCGTACGCGTGTGCTTATTTGAAAATAAGGTGTTTCCATAACTTTTTTTAAGGTATACAAAGGTACTATTTAATTTTGAAAAACAGATATGTGTAGAGTTTTTTATTTTTTTGTATAATTTATTGTTTTTATATCGGATTCCAACAAAAAAAATGTACCTTTGTAAAGTTAGCTTTGTGTGGGAGATAAATATCATTTTCTACGAAAGTTAAATTTTAACTGAATTGTGTTGGAATGTTAGTACAATCGTTTATCAACTAATTTTCTTTATTCCATTTTAAGTATGAAAAAAACATTTTTAATTGTGGCAGTAGTTGCCATTGCAGCACTTGGAATGACTTCTTGTGCAAACACTGATAGTTGTTATCAATTTACAACATCTACTGGTGGTATAACTGTTATAACTTATGGTTATATGACCAAATCTGAAGCCGATGCTACGAAAGCCAATTTGGACACTTCTTTTTCGACATGTACTTATAAACGTGTTCTAAAAAGCGAAGCAGATTGTACTAATTGATTTACTTTCTAGTCCTGTTTACAAAAAAAAGACTTTCGGTATTTGAAAGTCTTTTTTTTTATGTGATTGTAAATGTATACCTTTGTAAATCTATTTTTCACTATTTTATTTCTTATAATTTTCTGATAGATAATTACTTATGCTAAGTATGTATCTGTTTTAAGCGAAGTTGTATCTTAAAAACGCTGTTTACAATGAAATTTTCTCTCAAAGAGGTATTTTATCCCAAAATTTTTACCAGCCTAAAAGGTTATACAAAAGAGCGGTTTTTGACTGATTTAATGGCCGGAATTATTGTTGGTATTGTTGCCATTCCTTTGGCTATTGCATTTGGTATCGCGTCAGGAGTTGGACCGACGGAAGGTTTGGTAACTGCCATTATTGCTGGTTTTCTCATTTCGCTATTTGGTGGTTCCAAAGTTCAGATTGGTGGACCAACTGGCGCATTTATTGTTATAGTTTACGGTATTATTCAGCAGCACGGCATTGCAGGTTTAACCATAGCTACTTTGATGGCTGGGGTGTTGTTGGTGTTGATGGGTGTTTTTAAATTAGGAAATATAATTAAATTTGTTCCTTATCCCGTTATTATAGGTTTTACAGCTGGTATTGCGTTAACTATTTTCTCTACCCAAATGAATGATTTGTTTGGTTTAGAATTGACAAAAGTGCCCGCTAACTTTATTGATAAATGGATTTGTTATGCTCATAATTGGTCGCGAATTAATTGGATGGCATTGGTTATTGGCGTGGCGAGTTTACTCATTATTGTGTTGACACCAAAAGTGTCTAAAAAGATTCCTGGATCTTTAGTTGCGATAGTTCTTATAACTGGAGCTGTTTGGTTCTTGAAACGTTTTGCTGGTATGGAAGGAATTCAAACAATTGGTGATTTGTACACGTTGCCATCGGGAATTCCTGCACCTAAGCTGCCGACATTAAATTTAGCTGAAGGACAATCCATCTTTAGTTTGATGCAACAGCTATTTCCTGCTGCTTTTACCATTGCCATATTGGGTGCCATTGAGTCTTTGTTGTCGGCCATGGTGGCTGATGGTGTGATTGCCGGAAAACATAATTCGAACACAGAATTGATAGGTCAAGGAATTGCGAATATAGTTGTTCCGTTTTTTGGAGGAATTCCTGCTACTGGCGCCATTGCACGCACCATGACAAATATCAATAATGGCGGACGAACGCCTGTGGCTGGTATTATTCACGCGTTTGTTTTATTATTAGTATTGTTGTTTTTTGGTAAATTGGTGGGATTTATTCCCATGGCTTGTTTGGCGGGTGTTCTCATTATGGTTGCCTACAACATGAGCGAATGGCGCACAATCGTTGCTTTATCGAAAAATCCAAGGTCGGATTTTATAGTGATGCTCGTTACATTTACGTTGACCGTTGTGTTTGACTTGACTATAGCCATTGAAGTAGGCTTATTATTAGCGATTGTTTTATTTATTAAACGCACGAATGAATCCACCTCAATTAAAGTCTTTCGCGATGAGATTGACCCCAATGAGGAGTTAGATATCGCTGTAGAACAAGAAGTGTTGCTAATTCCAGATCGCGTGGAAGTTTATGAAATCGATGGCCCCTATTTTTTCGGCATTGCTAATAAGTTTGATGAAATCATGAAAACGGTAGGTGATGCTCCTAAAGTTCGAGTAATTCGTATGCGTAAAGTCCCATTTATCGACTCTACAGGTATTCATAATTTGAAGACTTTGTGTAAACAATCGCGTAAGGAAGGTATAGAAATGGTTTTGTCTGGAGTTAATCCATCTGTTCACGAAACGCTTCTAAAAGCTGGTTTTGAAACATTTATTCCTGCTGAAAACATCTGTCCAAATATTAATATTGCACTGGAGCGTGCATCGGAATTGCTTTAAATAATCTCTTCTTTCACCAGACATAAAAAACGCTATTTAATGAAAATAAAGCAGACACTTAGTTGTATTTGTACTTTTTTGGTTTTGACAATGAATTTGTATGGAGAAGAAAAAGTCCCGTCAAAAATGGCGTATAGCGGTTTTTCTGGAGGAATGATGGTACATACCGGTTATGTACAAAGCAAACCATTTAGTTTGAATAATAACGATGGAACAGCCCGTGAAACCATGCAACTTAAAGGTGCTCCGTTTGGATTGGGTGGAGCTATTCGTGTGCATTTTGGTCAACACTTACGCGTAGGATCTGAAGGTTATACATCGACTTTGAAATATGGTCAGAATAAAAGTTATGTGTCAGTAGGATGGGGCGGTTTATTGATAGATTGTGCTTGGTATTTAAAATCGTGGACGCCTTTTATTGGTGGAACTATTGGTGGCGGTGGTGTGAAACATTTAACTCTGCTCGAGCCAACTGCTGGTGATTTTGTCCTCGAAAATAACAGTACTTCTTATCGCACCTATGGGTTTATGGCATTAACTCCTTTTGTTGGGGTAGAATATGCTATGACACAAAAAGTACACTTAATTTTAAAAGTGGATTATTTGTTGAATCTGACCAATTGGCAAGATGATTTTACGACTGGTCCACGGCTTTATGTAGGCTTTATGTTTTGCCACTAATAAAGCCTCTTTCTACAACTGTGGCTATTTAATTATTTGCCATATTCTCTGTAAAATTCCACAACAGCTTCAATACCTTTACGGAAAATAGTGACATCAAAATTCTCGTTTGGTGAGTGAATCGCGTTTGATTCCAAACCAAATCCCATCAAAATAGTTTTGAGACCGAGTACTTGTTCGAATGTGCTAATGATAGGGATACTTCCTCCACGGCGAACCGCTAAAGGTTTTTTACCAAATGCTTTTTCAAAACCATGTTCAGCCGCTTGATAGGCAGGTAAATCTATTGGACAAATATAACCTTGTCCGCCGTGCATTGGTGTCACTTTTACACGAACACTTTTGGGCGCCAATTGGTGCATGTAATCTACAAAAAGTTTAGAAATTAGTTCATGATTTTGATTGGCAACTAGCCGACAAGAGACTTTTGCAAAAGCTTTTGAAGGCAACACTGTTTTACTTCCTTCACCTGTGTAACCTCCCCAAATTCCACAAATGTCAAATGCTGGACGGCAACTATTTCTCTCTAATGTGCTGTAGCCAATTTCACCTTGAACGTCATCTACATCAATGCTTTTCTTATAATTTTCTAAATTAAATGGAATTTTGGCAATCATTTCTCGTTCGGCAGCCGGAACTGGCAACACATCGTCGTAAAAATGAGGGATGGTAATTCGTCCATTTTCATCGACAACTTTCGATAATAAATTGCACAGTGTATTGATGGGATTTGCTACAGCGCCACCGAAATGACCAGAATGTAAATCACGATTTGGTCCTGTGACTTCTACTTCCCAATAAGCTAAACCGCGCAAACCTGTGGTTAAACTTGGCGTATCAGCACCCAACATACTGGTGTCGGAAACGAGTATGATATCGGCTTTGAGTAACTCTTTATGTTCTTCACAAAAAGCTTCGAGCGAAGGAGAACCAATCTCTTCTTCTCCTTCAAAAATAAATTTGACGTTGCAGTTTAGCTCATTATTTTTAACCAGATATTCGAATGCTTTTACTTGTATAAACGATTGTCCTTTGTCGTCGTCTGCACCACGCGCCCAAATGTGGTTGTCCTTTATTATAGGCTCAAATGGATCTGAATTCCAAAGTTCCAACGGTTCGGCAGGCATCACGTCGTAATGTGCATAAACGAGCACCGTTTTAAATTCTGGATTACTGATTTTTTCTCCATAAATAACGGGATTGCCTTTGGTTGGCATTATTTCTACGTTATCAGCACCAGCTTTTGTTAAAAGTTCTTGCCAACGCTCGGCACAGCGCATCATGTCTGCTTTATGCTCAGGTTTCGCGCTGATGCTTGGTATGCGTATTAAGGAAAAAAGTTCTTCCATAAAACGTGGCTCATTATCGCTGATATATGTTTTTACATCCATGATGTTATATTTATTTGATGCGTTTTAATCTATTTCCTTCAAAAAACTGTGAGATTTTTTCTGCGTAATTTCCGTGAATTAATACGTGGTGATTTCCAATCGGATTATTTAGGAAGTAACTTGTGGATTCGTCGAGATGAAGTCGTACTTGTGTGCGACAAACATTATTGAAATCGGTATTTTCAATGAGTTGTGCCGGTGATACAAAATATTCATCTAAGTTTGTTCCACCACATTTCAACAGTGTAAAGTTACCATCGGGCAAGACACCTTGAATGGCAACGCCACTTTCGCTTTCAAAATGCGTGCGAATAACGTATTTGGTAGTTTGTTTTAAACCAATGGTGCAATGCGCTAATAACATCGTATTTGTGGCACTATCGATTTGAGATGGATTACACATAAAGCCGGTTTGGCCAGTAATCGCTTTGGTTATCAGTAACGTGAATACAGTTTGTAAATCGCCTTCACAACCGGCTATAATTCCTTCGTCGTTGAGTAGTGCGAGTGCTAAACAACCCGTAGTTCCTGTAGTTGGTATCAATCCAAAACATTGAATGGTAATAGCATCTAATTGATGTAATGTACAGACATGGCGAATGGCTTTATACAAACGATACGCTTTTACAATATCTGCGCGATTAGGTTCTTTGCAACTTTTAGCCTGGCTCATAAACGTATCTACCAATGATTCAACTTCTTGGTCTTCTATCTTTTCGTAGTGTTTGTCAACATCATCAAGCGATACGTCAATGAATTCAACGCCCCACCGATTTTTAGCTTCTAAATAGTTTACTCCGCTTGCGATTAACCAAGCTGAAGGTTGTCCAATTACGCCAATGCGTTGGCCTTGAAGTGCACTTTTATAGGTGTATAAATTGTGATAATCGTCTATTTCTTGTAGTATTTTTTCGCTATTTCCGTGGATAATGTGACAAGGCATACCTTGTTGGCGTGCCCACGTATTAATTTCGAGTGAAGCGGCTAATGAATTTTGCAACCCATCGGTGAGTAGGTAGAGTGGTTTTGGAAGTTGCTCATAATGACTTTTAAATGAGAACTCTACGCCACCGCTCGAAATAAAAACCAATTGTAGTTCTTCTTTTTTTAGTGTGTCAATGGCTTTCGGATCAACAGTGTTGACGATGTATTTTTGTTCTAATGTGGTAAATAAATCTTGGTGACTTGCGCGAATGGAACCTTGCTTATTAAGCTCCGATGCAAATGTAATGAGGTTTAATGTCTTCATGGTATGAATAGTTTTAGGTTAACTTTTTTTACTCGTCAAAGATATAAAAAAAATAAATTGGAACAACTCCTGTCGCTTCTTAAAGTCTATAAAATCATAAATTTTGAATCGCAGTTTCTAATTAATCTTGACAAACCGTCTAAAAAATGTACGTTTAGAAGCTGTCTCTTCAATAAAAACTATTACTTTTGTGTATTATCAAAACTTATAAAAGATGGAAAAACATCATACACACAATCATAACCATGCGCATGTACATGGCGATAGCAAAAATATAGCAGTTGCTTTTTTGCTTAATTTTACGTTTACTATCATTGAATTGATAGGCGGTTTGCTCACTAATAGTGTTGCTATTTTATCGGATGCTTTACACGATTTTGGCGATTCTATTTCATTGGCATTAGCGTGGTATTTCCAAAAAGTATCAGGCAATTCTCCCAATGCGCGTTACTCTTATGGCTACAAACGCTTTGCATTATTGGGTGCACTTATCAATGCTACGGTTTTATTATTTGGTTCTTTATTTGTAATTTACGCCAGTATTTTACGTATTATCGAACCTCAGGAAGTTAAAGTTGTAGGTATGTTTTGGTTGGCAATTTTGGGCGTTTTCATTAATGGATTGGCAGCTTGGCGTACTCATAACAGTAGTGGAATTAACGAACGGATGGTGTCGCTGCATCTGCTTGAAGATGTATTAGGTTGGGTGGCGGTTTTAATCGTTTCGGTGGTGATGATGTTTGTAGATTTACCAATTTTAGATCCAATTTTATCGGTTGGAATTTCCATATTTGTGCTTTACAATGTCGTTCGCAATATGATAACTACGTTCAATGTTATATTGCAGGGCGTGCCGTCTGATATTAAATTAGTAGAATTGCAAAGTAAATTAGAGGCGATTGACGGCGTTATTCAAGTGCATGACTTACATGTGTGGAGTCTCGACAGCGAGTATAATATAGCCAGTTTGCATGCCATTATTGCTCCTTCCACGGATGTTGATCAAATGGCACATCTGAAACAGGAAATTAAAGCGTTGATGCTCACAGAAAGCATCGAACATACAACCGTTGAGTTTGAAACGGATGACGAGGATTGCCATCCATGTGATGCTAATCTGTAAGCTATTTTGATTTTTTTATACGCTACATGTGGAAATAAAATTTAAAAGTGTATCTTTGTGGCAGAGTTTACTTTTTTGATTAAAAGACGTTTTTTTATTTTTCTTTATAATAACTAATTACAAGAATACAAGTATGTTAATTATTGGAATTGCCGGTGGAACTGGATCTGGGAAAACAACCGTAGTGCGTAAAATAATTGAGCAGTTACCAGAAGGTGAAGTTGCTGTGTTGCCACAAGATTCTTATTATTGCGATGCCTCTGAAATGCCTCTAGAAGAGCGTCTTAATATCAACTTTGACCATCCAGATTCTGTTGAATTCGATCTGCTTATTCAACACATCAAAGATTTGAAAGCTGGTAAAAGTATTGCTCAACCTATCTATTCTTACGTAACTTGTACGCGCGCTCAAGAAACGATTCTTATCAAACCTTGTGACGTGGTGATTATAGAAGGAATTTTGGTTTTGACCAATCCACAATTGCGAAAGTTGATGGATTTAAAAATATTTGTAGATGCGGATGCTGACGACCGTTTGATGCGTGTTATAAATCGCGACATAATAGAGCGTGGTCGTTCTATCAATCGTGTTATGGAGCGTTATGAACACACTGTAAAACCGATGCATTTGCAGTTTATAGAACCAACCAAACGCTATGCTGATTTGATTGTTCCACAAGGTGGAAATAATAAAATAGCCATTGCAATTTTGAGTATGTATATTGAAAAAAATCTTAGGATTAAGCAAAAATAAGTAGTTACCTCTCTGTTTTTCTAAAAAAAAAGTATGAATCAGTCACGACCCGCCTTAGATAAAATTCTATTTTTAGATATTGAAACTGTTCCACAAACAGCTTCCTTAGAAGAGTTGAATCCCGAGATGCAACATCTTTGGGAGGAAAAATTCAATCTGCTTAAAGCTCGTATGCCAGAAAAATATCCGGTAGAAGCTACTGCTGATTTTGGTTATCAAAATGGCGCTGGAATTTATTCTGAATTTGCCAAAATTGTGTGTATTTCAGTTGGCGTTATCTATATAAAAGGTAACGAGAAACATATTCGCACAAAATCTTTTGCTAGTGACAATGAAGCCAAATTATTAAGTGATTTTGCACTGATGGCTTCTAATTTCTTAATTTCTTCTCAACAATATGTTTGTGGACATAATATAAAAGAATTTGACATTCCATTTATTTGTAGGCGTTTGTTAATCAACGGCATTACTATTCCTTCTGCCTTGGATGTTTCGGGTAAAAAACCTTGGGAGACCTCATTTATTGATACGTTAGAGCTCTGGAAATTCGGAGATTTTAAGAATTACACATCGCTAAAATTGTTAACTGCTATTTTTGGCATACCAACTCCCAAAGATGATATTGATGGTTCTCAAGTAGCATCGGTGTATTACAATGAAAAAGATGTAAAGCGCATTTCACTTTATTGTGAAAAAGATGTGGTGGCTACGGCGCAAGTCTATTTGCGTATGTGTGGTCACGACCTAATTTTACCTGAGCATATTGAACATGCTGATTAAGGCGTTTGTGTGTCAATTTTAACCTTAATGTATGCGACAAGTTCCTATTTTTGACAAGCTAATTCAGATAGTTGATGTGAATATAAAGCACCAAATAAAAACCGTGAGATTTGCTTTATTTTTGCTGATATTGCTTGTGGCGTGCCGTCGTGAGAGTGTGACGGAAATGTCGCCTGTCGATTTGGAGCAAATCATTGAGCGTGGTGAATTACGCATAATCACGATGGAGAGTTCGTTTGCCTATTTTGTGGACGACGATGATGAGATGGGTTACGAATACGACTTGGCGCTCAACTATGCCGACCATATTCGCGTTGCGGTAAAAGTGATTGTCGCACATTCGACGGAGGAGATGAAGAAGTTGTTAATCAACGGTCAAGGCGATGTTATTGCCTATCGTTTTCCGGCTTCCCATTCAAATAAAGAGGAGTTTGCTTTTACTAATAGACGGTACGATTCCTATCCGGTTTTAGTGCAATTTCGTTCTAAAAATATGGTAAAAGATGTCACTGATTTGGTTGGAAAGGAAGTTTATGCTAAAAAAGGTTCTAAATATTGGCAACGTTTAGTGAATCTGAATAAAGAAATTGGAGGTGGAATTAAGCTTCGAGCTGTTGATGATAGTATTCCTGTGGATCGATTGGCAATATTAGTTTCGCAACGTCAAATTCCTATGACCATCGTGGATAACGATGTTGCGATGTTGAGTCGACGCAATCTGCGCAATATAGATATTTCAGTACCAGTTGGTTTACCGCAAGATATGGCGTGGGTGGTTCGCACAAGTTCTCCCGATTTGTTAGCGTCCATCAATGCCTGGAGTGATGAGATTAGTCAATCGCGTTTTTACCAACAATTGTACACTAAATATTATTCAAAAAGTCGTTATTTTACAGATATTTCGGCAAATATTCCGGTGGGAGCTATTTCGCCCTATGATGAATTTTTTAAACAAAATGCCAAACAGATTGATTGGGATTGGCGTTTGTTGGCTGCATTAGCGTTTAACGAATCTCATTTTGATGCCAATGCCGTATCTTCTGCTGGAGCGTTAGGACTTATGCAGATGATGCCTGGCACGGGAGCCAAATACGGTTTAGATTCTGCTACTATTTTTCAACCCGATGCTGCCATAGCTGCTTCTGTTCAGTATATTAAGTCGTTAAATTTAATTTATCGTGCCATTGAAGACCCTGAAGAACGTATTAAATTTATATTAGCTTCCTATAATGCAGGACCTGCACACATCATTGATGCGAGAGCTTTAGCTACTAAGTATGGCGAAAATCCAAATTTGTGGAGTATTGTCGAAAAATATTTATTGTTGAAAAATAAACCAGAGTATTACAATGACGAAGTGTGTAAGTTTGGTTATTTCAGAGGGAAACATACGGTTCGTTACGTGGGCGACGTTTTCGACACGTACAATAAATATTTGGGTGTAAAAAAAGAGAAGTAATTTGAAATAAAATAGGTACTTAATTTTGATTTATTAAATTTAATCAACTGATATGAAGGGAATTATTTTAGCTGGTGGTAGTGCCACGCGTTTGTATCCGCTATCGAAAGCTATTTCGAAGCAAATCATGCCGGTTTATGATAAACCAATGATTTATTATCCGTTGTCAACGTTGATGTTGGCAGGAATTCGTGAAATTTTGATTATCTCTACACCGCGCGATTTGCCGATGTTTAAAGAGTTGCTTGGTACAGGTGAGGATCTTGGAATGCGTATTGAATACAAAATACAAGATGTTCCGAACGGTTTAGCGCAGGCGTTTGTACTTGGTGCCGACTTTTTGAATGGCGAAAAAGGGTGTTTGATTTTAGGTGATAACATGTTTTATGGACAAGGATTTTCAACCATGTTGAAACGTGCTGCTGCCTTAGAAAAAGGAGCGTGTGTGTTTGGTTATTACGTAAAAGATCCGCGTGCGTATGGCGTAGTTGAGTTCGATGAACAAGGAAAAGTTATCTCCTTAGAAGAAAAGCCAGCTAACCCGAAAAGTAATTATGCGATTCCAGGTCTCTATTTTTACGATGCAACCGTTACGGAAAAAGCGGCGAATCTCAAAATGTCGGCTCGTGGCGAGTACGAAATTACCGATTTGAACAAACTCTATTTAGAAGAAGGTACATTGAAAGTGGAGTTGTTTGGTCGCGGATTTGCGTGGCTCGACACTGGTAACTGTGATAGCCTTTTGGAAGCATCTGATTTTGTGGCAACAATTCAAAATCGTCAAGGATTTTATGTGAGTTGTATCGAGGAAATTGCTTGGCGCAATGGTTGGATTACCACTGAGCAATTACGACAATTAGGTCAATCACTTGATAAAACTAATTACGGACAATATTTACTTGAATTAGCAAAATAAGCACGTTAACTTATAAAAGAGCAGGGTAGAATGGAAATTATAAAAACGCCGATAAAAGATTTAGTGATTATAAAACCTCGTGTATTTGAGGATGAACGTGGTTTTTTTTGTGAAACTTATAATGAGGAACGTTATCATGCGGCTGGTATCACGCAGCATTTTGTACAAGATAATCAATCGAAATCGAGCTATGGCGTGGTGCGTGGCTTGCATTTTCAATTAGCGCCTTATAGCCAAGCCAAGTTAGTGTCGGTAACGGTAGGTTCCGTTTGGGATGTGGCGGTCGATTTGCGTCACAATTCGCCTACGTTTGGGCAGTGGTATGGTGTGGAGTTAACGGCCGACAATCATTTACAATATCTTATTCCAAGAGGTTTTGCACATGGTTTTTCGGTGTTGAGTGAAACGGCTACGTTTACCTACAAATGTGATAATTTGTATCATCCAGAGGTGGATGGTGGCATTATGTTCAATGACCCAACGTTACATATTGATTGGAAAATTCCTGTAGATCAAGCGATTATTTCCGACAAAGATTTGAAACATCCTTTATTGAAAGATGTCATACTAAATTTTTAGCATAAAAAAAGGCAGATAAATTTATCTGCCTTTTTTTATGCTATTTTAGTTGATTTAACTAGAATGCTTTACGCATACGTTCCATCGCTTCTTTCGTCGCTTCGTAGGTGTTGAATGTCGAAAAACGGAAGAAGTGTTCGCCTGATGGACCAAAACCAACGCCAGGTGTGCCGACCACATAAATTGTTTTCAATAAATAGTCGAAAAACTCCCACGAGGTTAACCTATTTGGACATTTCATCCAGATATATGGTGAGTTGTGCCCGCCGGTATAGAAAATATCTTTTTCTTCCAATACATCTGTTATCAATTTTACATTTCGTTTGTAGTAAGCAATATTTTCATCGGCTTGTATCAATCCTTCTGGCGATAAAGCGGCGGTTAAACCGCGTTGTGTCACGTATGGAGCGCCGTTATATTTGGTGGTTTGTCGTTGTTGCCACATGCGATTAAGACTAACGCCTTCACGCGTGAGCTCTTTCGGTACGAGGGTGTAGCCACTACGCACGCAGGTAAATCCAGCCGTTTTAGACAAACTATTGAATTCTATGGCACACGTTCGCGCACCGTCAATTTCAAAGATAGAGTGAGGTTTATCGTTGTCGGTAATAAAACGCTCGTAAGCATTGTCGTATAAAATTACAGCTTCATGTTTATTGGCGTAATCGACCCATGCTTGTAGTTCTTCGTAATTAAATGTAGATCCTGTTGGGTTGTTTGGCGA
>DATFIF010000118.1:0-2975 GCA_035270405.1 Paludibacteraceae bacterium
CAATTTGGACATAAATTTTACATGTCGCCCGTGCTTGTTTTAGAAGGAGGGCATTGGTGTCCTGACTGTTTGCCAACGCCTTGGAATTATGATGAAATAGCGAGTGGAAATCCGTTTTTTGCACAAGTTTGGCATCCGTTACATGGTAAAGATGAACAAAATTACTATAGCGAAGAAATTTTTGATGGGTGGGAATAGAATAAAGATTTTTAATAATTTACGAAGTAACTTATGAAAAAAATAATTTTAGCTTTTTTACTTTTGAATGTGAGTTTAGGTTTTGCTCAAGAGCGTATTGTGCCGTTGAAATTTGGTGATATGGAAAGTTGGACGGTACGTTATATTAAAGAGTCAAATTTAATAGGTGGACAAATAAAAACGCTTTATGTTTTAGGACCTACAGATACTATTGGTTGTGAAAATGGGAATGTGCCTTATAAATTTACGAAAACTAGTTGGGGAATTTCTAATGCGTATGCTAATGTTTCAGGAGTTGCCAAAGGCGCTAATACAACTCAGCCTGAACGTCGCGGCGATGGATGGTGCGCTCGTCTTGATACACGAATGGAAACAGTTTGTGTGCTCGGCATGATCGATGTAAAAGTGGCTATCGCTGGCACACTCTTTTTAGGTTCCGTGATAGAGCCAGTCAAAAGTGCCAACGATCCGTATGGAAGTGTCGATTTTGGACTTCCGTTTACTCAAAAGCCGAAAGCTCTGTTATTGGATTTGAAAACACGAGTTTCTGATAAAAACATAGTGACTAAAGCTTTAGGAGTAAAAGTTACTACTATTATTGGACACGATGAGCCTGAGATCTTTTTGTATTTACAAAAACGCTGGGAGGATAATCGTGGTAATATTTATGCAAAACGTATTGCAACGGTACGTCAACGTTTTCCAAAAACGATTCCTGATTGGCACGACGATTATCGATTAGACCTTCATTATGGAGATATATCCAAACGTGCTGATTTTAAAACATATCAAGGTTTGGCTGATAATCGCGGACAATTACAAACTAAAAACAGCAAAGGAAAAATGGTTCCTATCCAAGAAGTTGCTTGGGGCACTACTGACGATCTGCCCACGCATATTATTTTGATGATTTCTGCTGGTTGTTATCCTGCATTTTATGGAACGTTGGGTAACGCCTTATGGGTTGATAATTTGCGCCTTGTGTATTGATAATTTTAATTTGAACTATAAAAAATCCCTGTCACTCTTGAGTGACAGGGATTTTAATTTTTTGATATATGGAGATTAAAATCAGCTTACTTTTTGTTCAAATTCTTGCATGCAAGCAATGAGTGCTTTCACACTTTCGAGCGGGCAAGCATTATAAATACTGGCACGAAAACCTCCCACCGAACGATGTCCTTTAATTCCAATCATTCCTTGTGATTTGGAAAATTCCAAAAATTCAGCTTCTTTATCTTTGTAGGCTTCAGTCATTACGAAACAGACGTTCATAATCGAGCGATCTTCTTTGTTGGCAGTTCCTACAAAAAGTTTATTGCGGTCGATTTCAGCATATAGTAAATTTGCTTTTTCAACATTACGACGATTCATCTCTTCTACACCACCCATATCTTTAATCCATTGCAACGTTTCGTGCATCACAAAAATAGAAAATACGGGAGGCGTATTGAACATGGAGTTATTTTTTGGCTCACTATCAATATACGTACGATAATCTACCATCGTTGGAAGAGAACGCCCAGCTTGTCCCAAAATATCTTTGCGAACAATTGCAAATGCTACGCCTGCAGGTCCAACATTTTTCTGTGCACCGCCATATATCACCGCATATTTTTTAATGTCGATAGGCCGACTCATAATATCAGATGACATATCGGCTACCAAAGGGATGGGGGAGTCGATATCAGTATGTATTTCTGTGCCGTAAATGGTGTTATTGGTTGTGATGTGAAGATAATCAGCATCTTCTGGAATCGTATATCCTTTAGGAATATAGGAATAATTTTTATCTTCGGATGAAGCTACAATCGCTACTTCACCATAAAACTTTGCCTCTTTAATGGCTTTTTTTGCCCAAACACCCGTTTGGAAATAGGCTGCCTTTGTTTTTAGGAGATTTGCTGCTACGTGATAGAATTGCGTGGAGGCTCCTCCTCCTACAAAAATAACTGCGTACTCTTCTGGAATATGAAGCAAATCGCGCCATAGTTGTTCCGTTTCCATCATGATACGTTCCCAGCCTGGTGTGCGGTGAGAAATTTCGAGAATTCCAATACCCGTGTTATCAAAATTACGAATGGCTTCAATAGCCGATTCAATAGCAGGTTTAGGTAAAACACAAGGTCCTGCATTAAAATTATGAGCTACTTTCATACTGTTTTTTTTATAATCTGTATTCTATGAATTGTAGAAAGAGTCTGCCAACAAGGGTAGGCTGATTTCGGTTTCAAAGGTAGTTAATTTTCTTTTATGTCGTATTTATTTTTAGTAATGATTTATAGCAGCGGGCACGTTTTTAAATCACTAATAATGAGCTAATTTCAGCTGCTTGGATTAATCTTATCGCTTTCTATGAGCGCTAACAATTTTTCCACAGCTTCCTCTGCAGGAATGTTTCTCTCAACGCACTCATTTTTTCGATACAAACTGATGCGTCCTTTGCCAGCTCCTACATAACCATAATCGGCGTCTGCCATTTCGCCCGGACCATTCACGATGCAACCCATAACAGCAATTTTCAAGTTTTTCAAATGGCTAGTACCGGCTTTCACTTTCGCCACTGTGCTTTGTAAATCGAATAACGTGCGTCCACAGCTTGGGCACGAAATGTATTCGGTACGACTCACGCGTCTACGAGTTGCTTGTAATACGCCAAAAGCGATGGAGTTAATAGCTTCGTTTGAGATGGTGGTACCGTCATTAGTTAACAGAACGCCATCACCAAATCCGTCCAATAATAATGCACCTAAATCTGCACCAACTTTAATTTGTAG
>DATFIF010000119.1:0-11007 GCA_035270405.1 Paludibacteraceae bacterium
TTTTTTGAGAGTGCTTTGTTCAGACGTTCTACCGCTTTATCCATATCTTTTATAAGAAATGGATCGTGCAAATCGTTTAAATCAGGTCTGAAAAACTTTTTTGCTTCTTCAAATGTGTTTATTCCTCTCTGTACTAATAATTTAGTCAGAATAGGACTCACACCTAACGCCTCTGTCATTTGCGTTTGGTTTAGTTCTTGTTCGGGTGTGAGTGAGTTGAAATTCCATTGATTAATCATTATTATGTTTGTTTTTATTGACGTTTTAGAGCGGTTTTAATAGCTAAACTTCTGTTTATGAGCGAAAAACACATTTAGCTGAAATGTATAAAACCAACTTTAAAGATACTAATTTTTCTTTGAAAATAACAGAGCCGTTTTTGCTTTTTGAAAATTTGTTAGTTTATGATATTAATATCGTTAAAATAGGCTATTTTTGCAAATAAAATTGATATTATGACGTTAGACATTAAACAAGCGGTAGAAGTATTGCGTCAAGGAGGCGTTATTTTGTATCCCACGGATACTATTTGGGGTATTGGATGTGACGCAACGTGTGAGGCCGCTGTTCAAAAAGTGTATGACATAAAAAAACGGATCGATTCCAAGGCGTTACTTGTATTGGTTGATAGTGAAGCGAAACTACAAGGTTATGTCGACGCAGTGCCCGATGTCGCTTGGGATTTAATTGAATTGAGCGAAAAGCCGTTGACCATTATTTATTCAGGAGCCAAAAATTTAGCGAATAATCTGGTTGCATCTGACGGGACTGTGGGTATTCGCATCACAAATGAGCGATTTTCTAAACGTTTATGTGAATCTTTTCGTAAACCAATTGTGTCAACTTCAGCCAATATAAGTGGCTCTTTGTCACCAAGTTGTTTTCAAGAAATATCGGATGATATTCTCTCGGCCGTTGATTATGTCGTACAATACCGTCAGGGTGATCTGTCCAAAGCCACGCCTTCGAGCATTATTAAATTGGGAGTCACAGGAGAAATTAAAATTATTCGACCATAATATATGATATCACGTAAAAGTATTGCACCGTATATACTCTTTGATTGGATAGCTGCCATTAGTGTATGGCTTCTGTTTTATGCGTTTCGTCGTGTCGTAAACGATATGGTGATATTTGGCGATATGCCCATTTTTACGCCATCGTTTAATTTTTATTTAAGTATGTCGTTGTATCCTATTATGGCATTAGGCGTGCATTACTTATCAGGTTTTTACAATCGCTCGCGTAGCCGCTCTCGCATAACGGAATTTTTCACCACTTTCGTCACAGCCGTTCTTATCTCTTTGATTGCCTTTTTTGCTGTGATGATTGATGATGTGGTTATTTCGTATACTTTTTATTACAAGTCGTTTTTAGTTTTACTGTTTTTGCAATTTTTCCTAACGTATCTGTTTCGATTAGTTATAACCAATCGAAGTTATTCGCAGATGCGAAATGGTACAAATGTGATTCCTGTTTTGGTACTTGGCACTGGTAATATTGCTCGAAAAGTAACGTATGAATTAGAGCATAAATTACGAAAATATGGTCGGTCAATCGTGGGTTATGTGCAGATGGAAGATGAGTCGTCACCTTTGGATTTGTCTGTTTTAGGTAGTATGCAGGATATTGACAGGATTATGGAAGAGCAACAGATTCAGTCTGTGATCATTGCGACGGATAAAGTGGAAGAGACCAGTTTGTACACCATTATCAATAGTTTAATGAAATATGATGTGGATATTCAATTTCCACCTCGTTCGTTTGAAATTTTAACAGGACGTGTACGTTTGCATGATATTGACTCTACGCCCTTTGTTACCTTGACACAACCCTCAATGGCCGCTTGGCAACAGTCGGTAAAACGTCTGTTTGATATGGTGACGAGTCTGGTTTCTATCATTCTGTTTTTTCCACTTATGGTGTATATCGCTTTTCGTGTGAAGAGCGATTCCAAAGGTCCTGTTTTTTACAAACAAGAGCGCATCGGAAAAGATGGAAAATCATTTAATATGTATAAATTTCGGACGATGTATGTTGGGTCGGAAGAAAATGGACCACAGTTGTCGTCGCTTAATGATGAGCGCATAACGCCATTTGGAAAGATTATGCGCCACTACCGACTAGATGAATTACCACAATTTTGCAACATTCTTAAAGGCGATATGTCGGTGGTTGGTCCTCGTCCCGAACGTCGTTATTTTATCGATAAAATAGAAGAAATAGCACCTTATTATTGCTTGATTTATAAGATTCAGCCAGGTTTGTTATCGTGGGGACCGATTAAAATTGGTTATTCTGATACGATTGAAAAAATGGTAGATCGTCTTAATTATGACATCATCTATATGGATAATATGACTTTAATCAATGATTTGAAGATTATGATTTATAGCCTTGAAGTCATTGTTAAAGGCCGTGGTGTGTAACTCATTTTTCTTCCTATAATTCATTTGGCATAACAATTGACTTACTTAAGCAAGAGTTAACTTTTTTGAAGGTTAAACTGTTAGCTCTTAGTGAGTTTTGTTATTTATACGTGCTAGGTAAAATGATAGTTTGCTGTTAATTTGACAGTAACGTGTTATTTTGTCAGCCATATTCTTTTTGATATGAAAATAGTATTTGAAAATATGTTTGGAGATGAAACGACCGATGTTCAGAGCGATTTTATTCCTTTGATGTCCGATGAAGATAGCACGCCGCTTGCTTGCAAATCGGGCGATGTGATGCCTGTATTGCCATTGCGTAATATGGTGTTGTATCCTCAAGTGGTAATGCCGGTTTCGGTGGGTCGTAAAAAGTCACTAAAATTAGTGCGCGAAGTTTATAATAATAGTGGAGAAATTTTTGTGACTGCGCAACGCGAAGGTCGTGTTGAGGATCCTAACTTCGAAGATTTGTTTGCTATGGGAACCATTGCACGCATTATTCGTATTTTGGAAATGCCCGATGGATCAACAACCGTTATTTTACAAGGTAAACAGCGTGCCAAAATGCTGCAAGTCACCGCAGTTGAGCCTTATATGATGGCCAGTGTTGAGCTGATGACTGAATCTTATCCTAAAGAAGATGACCGTGTTTTTGCCGCTTTATTGGAAGCAATTAAAGAGTTAGCAGTAAAAATCATTACCAATTCTGCTTCGATGCCCGAAGAGGCCTCTTTTGCCATTCGTAATATCGATCACCCGAACTCCCTCATCAATTTTATTTGTGCTAATTTTGGTTTAAAACTTCTTGAAAAAGAGCGTTTGCTAGAGTTGGACGATATGACAGAGCGTGGTTATCAGTTGTTGGATGTGCTGACCAAAGAGTCACAATTGCTCGAAATTAAAGCGTCGATTCAATCGAAAGCGCGTTTAGATATGGATCAACAACAGCGCGAATACTATTTGCAGCAACAGATGAAAACCATTCAAGAGGAGTTGGGTGGTGGCGGTGCTGAAAAAGAGATAAGTGTTTTTCGGGAAAAGGCAAAAGCTAAAAAGTGGGATGCTAAAACGGCTGAAATGTTTCAAAAGGAGTTAGCGAAATTTGAACGTACCAATCCTCATGTACCCGATTATTCAGTGCAATTGAATTATTTGGAAACATTTGTTAATCTGCCTTGGAACGACTATACAAAAGATAATTTTGATTTGAAAAAAGCGCAAAAAGTGCTTGATCGCGATCATTTTGGCTTAGATAAAGTTAAAGAACGTATTATCGAACATTTGGCCGTCCTCAAATTGAAAGGCGATTTAAAAGCTCCTATCATCTGTTTGTATGGTCCTCCAGGTGTTGGTAAAACCTCTTTGGGTAAATCAATTGCTGATACGTTGGGACGAAAATACATTCGTATGTCGCTCGGTGGCTTGCGTGACGAATCTGAAATTCGTGGGCATCGTCGTACTTATATTGGCTCGATGCCAGGTCGCATCATTCACAATTTGAATAAAGTAGGTTCGTCTAATCCCGTGTTCGTATTGGACGAAATTGATAAAGTGAGTTCAGATTTCAAAGGCGATCCCGCTTCTGCATTGCTCGAAGTGCTTGATCCAGAACAAAATAGTGCGTTTCACGATAATTTTTTAGATGTCGATTACGACTTGTCTAAAGTGTTGTTTATTGCTACGGCAAACTCGTTAAGTTCCATATCAAAACCGCTACTTGATCGTATGGAGCTGATTGAAATTACTGGCTATATTGCGGAAGAGAAGGTGGAAATTGCTATGCGCCATTTAATTCCAAAACAACTCTTAGCACATGGTATTGATAAAACTCACGTCAAACTCTCTAAATCGTTAGTGCGTTATTTGGTCGATAATTACACGCGCGAATCTGGCGTCCGTGAATTGGATCGTGTCATCGCTAAATTGATGCGTAAAGTAGCTCGTAAAGTGGCAGCCGAAGAGATTTTTGAATCAACCATAGCTATTTCTGATTTAAAAGGTTATTTAGGCGCACCACGATACACACACGATTTTTACCAAGGAAATGATTATTATGGCGTGGTTACAGGTTTGGCGTGGACAAGCGTTGGTGGCGAAATTTTGTATATAGAATCTAGTTTGAGTAAAGGCAAAGGTGGGAAACTCACTTTAACAGGCAACTTGGGCGATGTGATGAAAGAGTCGGCGATGTTAGCATTGGAATACCTGAAGTCCCACGCTGATTTATTTGGTATCGACGAAAATTTATTTGAAGAGTATAATGTACATATTCACGTGCCTGAAGGTGCTATTCCAAAAGATGGTCCGTCTGCAGGTGTGACTATGTTAACAGCTTTGGCATCGGCGTTTACAAAACGTAAAGTGCGTAAAAATATAGCCATGTCGGGAGAAATTACGTTACGAGGTAAATTATTACCAGTCGGTGGGCTGAAAGAAAAGATTTTAGCTGCCAAACGCGCTGGAATTACTGATATTATTCTGTGTGACGACAATCGTAAAGATGTGGATGAAATTAGTGATATCTATCTCAAAGGTGTTACGTTTCATTTTGTGAAAGATGTGCGTGAAGCAATTGATAAAGCATTGCTTTAACTCGTAAAACAGCGTGAAAGATATAAAAAAAGTTGGCAATTAGTTGTCAACTTTTTTTATATCCTCTGCTTCACAAATGTGACTGATTAATTTCAGTTGATGGTACATCGAGTCGAGATTTTATCTACTTTATTCTAATCACATGTTATATAACATATTATTAAGAACTCACGTTTTGCCCGATTCGTGTAATTAATACTAAAAATTATAGGTGTTTAATTATGAAACTTATTGACAATGAGTTTTATAGCCACTTTACAAGTAGATTTTTAATCAGGATTTATTGAGATACATCTCTAAAGATAAATTAAGTATATTTTAACGTTTATTCTCTATAATGTTTTGTATCTTTGCGAACTAAAATATGAAAAACGTTACAAATGAAACATATAGCCCCTGATTACATTTTTGAAACAAGTTGGGAAGTCTGCAATAAGGTAGGCGGCATTTACACTGTACTTTCTACGCGTGCACGTACGTTGCAAACAATTTTTGGAGATCGTCTTTTTTTTATAGGACCAGATAGTGCGGATGAAAAACTATCGTCAGATTTTATACCGACGGATGACTTTGCCGATTGGGTGGCATATGCACGTGAAAACGACAACTTGAATGTACGCGTTGGTCGTTGGGATGTATCAGGAAAGCCTCTTGTGATTTTGGTAGATTTCACTCCTTTTTTAGAAGAAAAAAATCAAATTTATGGTGATTTTTGGATGTGGTTTGGAGTTGAGTCGTTAACTGCTTATGGCGATTATGACGAAGCTAGCATGTTTGGATATGCTTCAGGCAAAGTTATCGACAGTTTTATCACATTCAATGCGTTAGGCAAAAAGAAAATTATTGCCCATTTCAATGAGTGGATGACTGCGTTTGGTATTTTCTATGTAAAACATTATTTACCACAAGTAGCGACTGTTTTTACAACGCATGCTACTTCTATGGGGCGTTCTATTGCTGGCAATCATAAACCATTGTATGATTATTTGAATGAATACGATGGCGACCAAATGGCTCGTGAATTGAATATGGTAGCCAAACATTCAGTCGAAAAGTTGGCGGCTCAACTCAGTGATTGCTTTACAACCGTGAGCGATATAACCAATAGAGAGTGTAAGCAGTTGCTTAATAAGCCAGCGGATGTTGTAACTCCAAATGGTTTTGAGGATGATTTTGTGCCAAAAGGTGTTCGTTTTACTACTGCACGCCAAAATGCTCGAGCCAAACTGCGTCAAGTGGCAGAAGCATTATTGGGATATGAATTGAAAGATAATGCGCTTTTTATTTCGACTTCTGGACGTTATGAATATAAAAATAAAGGCATCGATGCTTTTATTGAATCGTTGAAATTACTATCTCAAAAATCGTTATCACGTGAAGTTGTTGCTTTTATATTAGTGCCAGGCTGGTCGTACGGCGCTCGTCAAGATTTAAGTCAAAAACTAAAAAATCGCACAAAGAAAACGCTTGAAAATCCTTATAGCACACATACTTTGGTGGAGCCTTGGAACGATTCTGTGATGAATGCGTTACAGTGGTTTCACTTGACAAATCGTGAAAACGAGTTGGTGAAAGTGATCTTTGTACCGACCTATTTGAACGGCGTTGATGGAATTTTTAATATGCCTTATTACGATTTGTTGGTAGGTTTTGATTTGACGGTTTATCCTTCATATTATGAACCTTGGGGCTATACACCGCTCGAAAGTGTGGCGTTTGGAATTCCAACTATCACGACCGATTTATCAGGTTTTGGTCAATGGGTTTCGTCTACACCGCAAGCTATTACGACGGGTGTTGGTATCGTGCATCGTTCCGATTATAATTATCACGATGTGGTTCGAACCATCACGGAGATGATGCTCGACTATGCCAACCTCTCTGAAATTGAACAGAAAAAAATAAAAACTAAAACTTTAGCGATTGCTCAAAAAGCACTTTGGACAGAGTTTATTGATTTTTATTATGATGCTTATACGATAGCATTAACTAAAAAAAAGAAATAAGAAACTACTATTAAAATTTAGATACTAAAATTATGGATGTTAAAGTCAATCAAGTAAATGATCCTAATTGGATTGAGTTTACGGTAAAGACAAGGTTACCAAAGAATTTGGAGCGTTTGCACGAAATTTCCAAAAATTTATGGTGGGTTTGGACTGTGAGTGCCAAGTCACTTTTTCGTAACATTGATGCACAACTGTGGCGTCAATACCGTCATAATCCCGTGGTGATGTTGGAAAACGTCAAAATTGCTCGTTTTTTAGAACTTTCTTTAGATGAAAAATTTCTAAAACAATTGGATGAAGTTTATGCTGAATTTCGTGCTTATGTCGATACAAAACCAAGTACCAAAACTCCTTCAGTAGCTTATTTCAGTATGGAATATGGCTTAACTGATCATTTGAAAATTTATTCTGGTGGTTTGGGTGTTTTGGCTGGCGACTATTTAAAAGAAGCATCTGACCACAATGTGGATATGACTGCGGTTGGTTTTTTATACCGCTATGGTTATTTTACACAAACGTTGGCGATAGACGGTCAGCAAATTCCTAAATACGAAGCTCAAAACTTTAATTTGCTTCCTATTACGCAAGTGAAAGATGATAATGATCAACCACTTATTATCGAAGTTCCTTATCCAGAACGTACCGTTTACGCCTATGTTTGGAAAGTAGCTGTTGGTCGTGTTTCGCTTTATTTGTTGGATACAGATATGGAAATGAACAGCGAATTTGACCGTGCTATCACACACCAATTATATGGTGGCGATTGGGAAAATCGTCTGAAACAGGAAATTATGCTTGGTATTGGTGGTATGTTGACTTTAAAAAAGTTAGGTGTCAAAAAACAAGTTTACCATTGCAACGAAGGTCATGCTGCATTAATTAATGTACAACGTCTGGTGGATTATGTGGCTGAAGGTTTAACATTGTCAGAAGCATTAGAGGCTGTGCGTTCTTGTTCTTTATACACGGTTCACACGCCAGTTCCAGCTGGTCACGATAGTTTTGAAGAGAGTCTATTTGGTAAATACATGGCCGAATATCCTGCCAAATTAGGTATTTCGTGGAATGATTTCATCAATATGGGTCGTGAAAATCCAGGTAGTGACGAAAAATTCTCTATGAGTGTGTTTGCTTGTAATACGTGTCAATTTGTGAATGGCGTGAGTTGGTTGCATGGCAAAGTATCACAAGAGATGTTTAATCCACTTTGGAAAGGGTATTTTCCTGAAGAATTACACGTTAGTTATGTGACAAACGGTGTTCACATGCCAACATGGACAGCTTCAGAATGGAAAGCGATTTATGAAAAGTATTTCGATAAAGGTTTTTATCAAGATCAATCTAATTTGAAAATTTGGAAAAAAATTCATACTGTTCCAGACGAGGAAATTTGGGCTACGCGTACCGGCTTAAAAAATAAATTAATTAGCTATATCAAATCAGAATTTGAAGAAAATTGGTTGAAAAATCAACAAGATCCTTCTAAAATTGTCTCTATTTTAGAGCGTATCAATCCAAATGCACTGATTATCGGTTTTGGTCGCCGTTTTGCTACGTATAAACGTGCACATCTTTTATTTACCGATTTGGAACGCTTAGAACGTATTGTGAATGATCCAAATCGTCCGGTACAATTCTTATTTACTGGTAAAGCGCATCCCGCTGATGGTGGTGGTCAAAATTTGATTAAACGCATCATTGAGATTTCTCGTATGCCACAATTCTTAGGAAAAGTAATTTTCTTGGAAAATTATGACATGCGTTTAGCAAAACGTTTAATCGCAGGCGTTGATATTTGGTTGAATACGCCAACTCGTCCTTTGGAGGCTTCAGGCACTTCGGGCGAAAAAGCACAAATGAATGGCGTTTTGAATTTTTCTGTCCTTGATGGTTGGTGGCTCGAAGGTTATGTAAAAGGTGCCGGTTGGGCATTGACTGACAAACGCACGTATGAAAATCAAGAACACCAAGACCAATTGGACTCGGCGACCATTTATGGTCTGTTGGAAAATGAGATTATTCCTTTGTATTTTGCTAAAAACGCCAAAGGATTTTCGCCAGAATGGGTGGCCACAATTAAAAAATCAATTGCTGAAATTACGCCACGCTTTACCACAAAACGTATGATGGATGATTATATCGAACGTTTTTATGTGCCATTATCCAAACGCTCAGCCATAATTAGTGCTAATAATTTTGCTAAAGCAAAAGAGATTGCTGCATGGAAAAAGAATGTTGCTGCACATTGGGATGCTATCGAGTTAAAATCATTGGATATTAAGAATTTGGATCATCAATCTGTTGAAATTGGCGATCATTATGACATTACTGCTGAGTTAGATATTAAAGATTTGAATGATACTGGGATTGGTCTTGAATTGGTGGTGACGTATCAGGATGCTAAAAATGTATCTCACGCATCGCAAGTTAAAGAGTTTGATTTAGTGAAACGCGAAGGTTCCATTTTGACGTATACATTGGATTACCAATTATCACAAGGCGGTACTTACAAATACGCTTTCCGAATGTTCCCAAAAAATAGCGATCTTCCTCACCGTATGGATTTTTGCTATGTGCGTTGGTTACAACGTTTTAATTAACTAGATGTTTTATCTATGCAAAGCAGAGCTGCTCATGATTGAGCAGCTCTGCTTTTTTTGTGTATTTTGCAAAAAGAAAGCGTAAGTGGTCATCTTACGCTTTTTATTGGTGTATGAGTGCGATTAGAAGTTTGATACAATCGCATTGATAGATTTCCAGATGCGATTATCGATTTTGGCTCCAATGGTTTGTATGACGTTACCAGCGCATATCGTACCAATTTTAGCGCATTTGTCCAACGATAAATCTCGTGCGTAACCATATAAGAAACCAGCTGCATACAAATCGCCTGCACCAGTTGAGTCGATGCAATTGACTTTAGCCGCTGCAATGGCGTGGAACTCTTCTCCAGATTGTATAAATGAGCCACGTTTTCCCACTTTCACGATGGCTATTTCACACATGGAAGCTATTTCTGCTGCCGCTTCTTTATCGTGTTTGCCCGTAAAAGCAAAGGCTTCATTTTCGTTTGCAAATACAATGTCGACGTATTTATCTACAAACTCTCGTAAAAATTCACGGTTGGTTTCTACAATATTATAACTTGCTAAATCAATGGATATTTTCAAATGAGCTCCTTTCGCCATTTCTGCTGTTTTTAGCATCAATTCGCGATTTTCAACCAAGTAACATTCGAGGTGTAATAGGTCAAAGCCAGCAAACATCTGTGCATTGAGGTCGTTGGCTTGCAAATCACTTGCAGCACCCAAATAGGTGCACATGGTACGTTCGCTATCTGGCGAAATCAGTACGTGACAACGTCCTGAAGACAATTGTGAGCCAAGTAGATAGGTGAGCACACCATTTTCAAACGAGTCCACTTTGAAGAACTCTCCGATGGAATCGTTGCCGATTTTCCCAATAAATCCTACATCAATGCCTAATCGGGCTAATCCAGAAATAGTATTTGAAACAGATCCTCCAGTGGCCACGTGTTGATCGAGTAGAATAGTCGATTCTTGAATTTCGCGCATTTTTACCTCGTTTATGAGTTGCATACTCCCTTTGGGTAGCCTAAGTTGATGCAGTAAATCGTCAGATCTTAACATCATTAGGATATCCACCAGTGCATTGCCCATGCCGAGAATTTTTTTCATCTGCGGAAATACGTGTTGGTGTTTTTGAAAAAACAAAAAAGCCGCTGCTAAAAAGTTGCGGCTTCAAATTGTCCTTTTTTGTAAAGTGATACATTTTTTTGTTTCACCTCTCTAAAAAGTGGCTCTCCCTCTTGGACTTGAACCAAGGACCCTCTGATTAACAGTCAGATGCTCTAACCAACTGAGCTAAGGAAGAATAGGTATAATCCTCACTAGGATTGCTCGGCAAAAGTAATATTTTTTGTTGAATTACACAAGGAGTTTACGAAAAATTGT
>DATFIF010000120.1:0-4418 GCA_035270405.1 Paludibacteraceae bacterium
CACAAAATTATAACGGTATTTACGATTTTCTGGCTCGTAATTTTCCCAAAGTGCTTCGTAAAGTTCTTCGCGCTGTGTTTGATTGAGCATCAAAACTTGTTCGTACACCGATGAACCACGCTTTTGATATTCTCCTAAAAATATGTTGATAGGAAGTACTCCAACTTCATAATCGGTGGCACCTTTTACAAATTTAGCGATGAACCACTCTGTGTTGTAATCGAAAATTCCATAGTGAAAGACTATATCAACACCCAATTCAGGATCGTTTATACGAATGGCAGAATGTCCAAATTTGGCATAGGTAGCTTCGCCTGGCTCGCAAGTGAGCAAACTTATTTGGCTGCTTTCACTTAGTTGTGCCGACGAAATGAACCACGCAAAGAGGCTTATCAGTAAAACAAGAGTTTTTTTCATGTAGGTTTATAAGCAACTTATTGTAATACAAGAACTTTACCTACTTCGGCAGGAGTGCCGTAGTCCATTTTGTTCAGTTTGTAGAGTCTTTTGAGTTTCATGCCGTAAAGTTGTGCTATGCTATGCATCGATTCGCCTGCTTCTACTCGATGTTGTTCAAAACGACTATCAGCGCGATTTTTCTTGAACCATAAATAGACGTAATCACTCGCATTCAATACATCCATATTTGGCATTAAATCATTGTAATACAGCAGTGTTTTTTCTGACATTCTGAATGCTTTCGCCACATTACTCAACTTGTCTTTTGTAATGACACGCACGCAACGCACGCCATTATTTTCAATTTCGATGTAGCCCCACAATTGTTCGTAATTCGGTGCATCGTATGCCGGTTCTACTACTTTTGCTTTTGTATCGAGTTGTGCTAAATTGTACTTTTCAATAATTCTGATTAATTTGTCAGGATAAGTAGGATCTGTGGCGTAGCCTGCACGACTTAAACCATTTGCCCAAGCTTTATAATCAGTCACTTCGTATTGAAATAAAAACGCATAGCGTTGACGTTTCAAAAAAAGTGAATGATCTTCAAAGGATTCAATAGGTTTTTTGTATTTACGAAAACATTCACCTAATTGATCATCGTCGTGATGCATGGCATCACCAGTCCAATCTTTCCCACATTTGATACCGAAGTGATTGTTGCCAATAGTGGCAAGACGACTTTCGCCCACACTCGATTCTAATAAGGCTTGGGCCATTGTGATACTCGCAGGTATGGCATGTCGTTCCTGTTCTTTAATGGCTAATTCCGAATACTTTTCGATATAAGCTTGATAATTAGCCTCTATTTGAGCAAACAGAGTGCTTGTCATAAGACAAATGACCATCAGGGAAAACATTCTTTTCATGATATTATTTTTTCAGAGTTTACATTTTTTTTTAAAACTTTGCGAGCAAAGTTACTATTTCTTTGTCAAAAATACAAACGCTTATTTTTTCATTTCGTTAAGTTGCGCCTTGTCACTTAAAGTGTTTGCTTATTTACGAAAAATAATGTATTTTTGCACTGCTAATAATGTCAACTAAAATAACAAATTAACGATATGATTAATTCGCAAGACGTAAAAAATGGTACCTGTATCCGCATGGATGGTAAATTGTATTTTGTAGTAGAATTTTTACATGTAAAGCCTGGTAAAGGTAATACCATTATGCGTGTCAAATTGAAAGATGTAGTTTCGGGTTTAGTGCTTGAACGTCGCTTTAATATTGGTGAAAAATTGGAAGATGTGCGTGTAGAGCGTCGTCAATGTCAATTTTTGTACAAAGAAAATGAGGATTACGTATTTATGGATCAAGAGAATTACGAACAATCAACGATGAGGAAAGATCAAATTGTTGGAGTTGATTTCTTGAAAGATGGCTTGGTTGTTGAAGTTGTGGTTGATGCCTCATCCGAAACTATTTTATTTGCTGAATTACCCACTAAAGTTGATTTAGAAGTCACTTACACGGAGCCGGGAATGGCTGGAAATACGGCTACGAATGCGTTGAAACCTGCAACGGTAGAAACTGGCGCCATTGTTCGTGTACCTTTATTTATTGGCGTTGGCGAAAAAATACGTGTAGATACGCGTAATGGTTCTTATCTAGAACGTGCTAAATAAGTTTAGAAAACAGATAATTACAGATAAAAAAAACGACTCCATAATTTATGGAGTCGTTTTTTTATGTGGAACATTTATAAATTTTCTGAGGATTCTCAAAAAAATAAACGCTAACAATCTATTAGTAAGATTAGTAGCGTTTAAAATGTGACCCCGACAGGATTCAAACCTGTAACCTTCTGATCCGTAGTCAGATACTCTATTCAGTTGAGCCACGGGGCCAATACATATTTCAGTTTTGCGAGTGCAAAGGTAACTGTTTTTCTTAATATAACCAAGTGATAAACGAAAAAAAACTTACTTTTTAGTCGTTATTTTTCACGTATGATTATTTAAAGCGTTTTTGCATAATGATGTGAGTAATGATACCCACCACCATAGCGCCTAGACCTATCCACAAATAAGTGTTTGTGGCATTTTCGACCAGGCTATGCAGCACTAAAACGATAACACCCACTAATACCAAAATGATTCCTAAATACTTTACTAATTGATTCATAATTACAAAAGTTTATATAGTTTTTCTACTGTTTTCAGATACAAATTAAATCATTTTTTCCTTAATAACGAAATTATCCAAGGGTTATTTTTCGATTAAATTAATTCAGCGACTGTAATACCTGACCCGCCAAATTGAACGTGTTCGTCGCGATACTCTCCAACGGCTGGTGAATTCTGTAAATAGTCGCGGATGGCTTGACGTAAAGCTCCAGTGCCTGTTCCATGAAGGATGCGAATTCTTCCGATGCTGAGCATTTGAGCATCGTCTACAAAATACATCACCGCTTGTAATGCTTCGTCTACACGCATGCCTCTGACATCAATTTCCGACTTAAAATTGAGTTGTCGTTCGCGTACAGCATCTGTTGTATTTTTGCCTATAGAGGCGCGTTGGCTTTGTTTAAGTTGGTTGCGACTGACACGTTCGAGTTTGCTGAGTGACACGTTCGATTTAATCTGTCCAAAAGCGATAATAGCTGTTTCTTTGTTGATATCAAGTATCTGACCCGTAATCGATTGACCTTTTATGGTGACATAGTCGCCGACCGCCATATTCCGTGACACTTTTGGTGCCAATGGTTCTATTTTTACTTCATTCAAAAACGTTTTTAGTTCATTGAGTTCGGCGCGTGCTTGTTTGGTTGGCTCTTTGCCTGCTTCTGATTCTTTGATGATGCGAATGGTCTGCTCGATTTTTGCATTGGCGTGACTGAGTAGTTCAGAGGCTTCCGATTTAGCATCGCGTATCATCTCTTTTTGTTTATTTTTCAACTCATTCATCTCCTGTTCATATTTTTGAACAAGCTGATCGATGTGTTTCTCTTTTTCACGTATTTGCTGACGTTTATTTTCCCAATAACGTTTATCGCGCGCAACATCTTGTAGATTTTTATCGTAATCGATGTGTTCCGTACCTACTTTTTGTGCAGCAGAGGCAATAATATCTTCAGAGATACCAATTTTTCGAGCAATTTCTACTGCAAAAGAGCTACCAGGATTTCCTATTTGTAAACTAAAAAGTGGTCGCATTTCATGACGATCGTATAACATAGCTCCATTCACAATACCTTCAGCACTCGATGCAAAATGCTTTAAATTCGTGTAATGCGTTGTGATAACTGCGTAAGTATTATTTTTATTGAATTTTTCCAATAAGGCTTCGGCTATGGCTCCACCAATGAGCGGTTCGGTGCCAGTTCCAAATTCGTCAATCAGTAAGAGCGATTTCGAATTACTGTAACGAACACACTGTTTCATATTCAAAAGGTGCGAACTGTAAGTCGATAAATCATTTTCAATGCTTTGTTCATCACCAATATCAATAAACATACGTTCAAAAATTCCTGCCACACTTCGTTCGTTAATCGCAATAGGTAAACCGCATTGAAGCATGTATTGTAACAATGCCACCGTTTTCAGACAAACGGATTTACCGCCCGCATTTGGTCCTGAAATAAGTAAAATTCGTTGATTTTCTGTTAGTTGTATGGTTAGTGGAACAATCTCTTTGTGTTGCTTTTCGAGCGATAATTGCAACAATGGATGACGTGCATCACGCCAATCAATACACGGTTCATTTTTCAAATGAGGTTTAACTGCGTGAATGCGTAGTGCAAATTTTGCTTTTGCTTGTAACGCATCTATTTTTGCCAAAAAAAGGGTAGAGTCTAGCAAATTAGGATAAAAAGGGCGTAAAAAATTCGTTAATTCAGTTAATATACGTATAATTTCACGGCGTTCTTCATTTTCTAATTCGCGTAAGCGGTTGTTGAGTTCAACCACACTATTAGGTTCAACAAATGCGGTTTTTCCCGTAGCTGATTCATCGTG